>NZ_AFAL01000961.1 GCF_000193225.1 Verminephrobacter aporrectodeae subsp. tuberculatae At4
AGCCCCCGCGCGGCGTCCGCGTGCGGCGCGTCGCTGTCCACCCACAGGATGCCGGTGTGCGTCATGGCCCGCACTCCGCGCGCACCCGCCGCGGCAGGCCGGGCAGGTGCGCGCGGGCAAACACGCGAATGGCCCGGCCGGACATGCGCTTCAGCCTTCGAGCAACTGGCGCAGCACGAACGGCAGGATGCCGCCCGCCCGGTAGTAGTCGACCTCGATGGGCGTGTCGATGCGCAGCGTCACGCGCGCTTCCTGCAGGGAGCCGTCCGCGCGCCGGATGACGAGCCGTGCGTCGCTTTGCGGCGTGAGCGCCGGGTCGGGCTCCAGGTCGATGACTTCATTGCCCGTCAGGCCCAGCGATTCCCACGAATCGCCTGCCTGAAACTCCAGCGGCAGCACGCCCATGCCCACGAGGTTGGAGCGGTGGATGCGCTCGAAGCTGCGCGCCACCACGGCGCGGATTCCCAAAAGCTGCGTCCCTTTGGCCGCCCAGTCGCGGCTCGATCCGGTGCCGTACTCCTCGCCAGCAAAAACGACCGTGGGCGTTCCCTGGGTCTGGTACTGCATGGCGGCGTCGAAGATGGACATCTTCTGGCCCTGCAACGGCCCCTGGTTCTGGAACAGGGTCATTCCGCCTTCTTCGCGCGCGCCATCGGGCCTGGGCGCGAGCATGAGGTTCTTGATGCGCACATTCGCGAAGCTGCCGCGCAGCATCACCTCATGGTTGCCGCGGCGCGCGCCGTAGCTGTTGAAATCGGCCTTCAGCACCCCGTTGCGCAGCAGCCACTGGCCGGCGGGCGAGCTTTCCTCGATGGAGCCCGCGGGCGAGATGTGGTCGGTGGTGATGGAGTCGCCGAACAGCGCCATGATGCGCGCGCCGCGCACGCACGGCGACGCCGCTGCCGCCCCATCGGGGTGCGCGGCTGCCTGCTCCAGGGTGAACCGGGAAAAGAACGGGGGCTGTGCAATGTAGGTGCTCGCGGGCCAGGTGTAGACGCTGCCGCGCACGCCCTCGATCCGCTCCCACAGCTTGCCCGGGTCGGTGCTCACGCGGGCGTAGTTCGTGCGAAAGGCCCGGCCGTTGAGCGCGAACTTCATGAGCCCGTGGATCTCCTCGCTGCTCGGCCAGATGTCGCCCAGGTAGATGTCCTTGCCACCCCGACCCTGGCCCACGGGCTCGGTCATCAGGTCCCGGAGCACGCTGCCGGCGATCGCGTAGGCCACCACCAGCGGCGGGCTGGCCAGAAAGTTTGCCTTGAGCCGGGGGTGGATGCGTGCCTCGAAGTTGCGGTTTCCCGAGAGCACCGCAGCGCACACCAGGTCGTTGCGGGTGATGGCCTCGTCGATCTCGGGCGCGAGGTCGCCCGAGTTGCCGATGCAGGTGGTGCAGCCGTAGCCCACGAGCGCAAAGCCGAGCGTCTCCAGATGCGGCAGCAGACCCGTTTGCGCGAGGTATTCGGTGACGACGCGCGAACCCGGCGCGAGCGAGGTCTTGATGTGCGGCCGCACCCTGAGCCCCGCCTGCACCGCTTTTTGGGCGAGCAGGCCGGCGGCCAGCAGCACGCCGGGGTTGGAGGTATTGGTGCAACTTGTGATGGCGGCGATCAGCACGTCGCCATGGCCCAGCGTCAGTTCAGCGCCGGGCCGGCCCGCCACGGGCACGCCATGGTGCTGATGGCGCTGGACCGGAAAGCGCTGGTGCAGCAGCTGCGCCGGTTGGTTGAAACCATTTTGCGCGGGAGGTGCGCTGAACAGCTCGGCAAACTGGCTGCCGACCTGGCCCAGTTCGATGCGGTCCTGCGGGCGCTTGGGTCCCGCCAGGCTGGGCGTGACGCTGCCCAGATCGAGCCCGATGACCTGCGAGTAATCGATTTCGCCGGCCAGCGGAACGCCGAACAACCCCTGGGCCCTGAAGTAGGCTTCGAAGACATCGATCTCTGACCGGCTGCGGCCCGTTCCCTTGAAGTAGTCGATGGTCTTTTCGTCAACCGGGAAAAAACCCATGGTGGCGCCGTATTCGGGCGCCATATTGCCTATCGTTGCGCGGTCGGGCAGCGCCAGCGTGCGCGTGCCCGCGCCAAAGAATTCCACGAACTTGCCGACCACCTTGTGCTGGCGCAGCAGTTCGGTGACGCGCAGCACCAGGTCGGTGGCGGTGACCCCCTCGCGCAGCTGGCCCGTCAACTCCAGGCCCACCACGTCGGGCGTGAGCAGATACACGGGCTGGCCGAGCATGGCGGCCTCGGCCTCGATCCCGCCGACCCCCCAACCCACCACGCCGAGGCCGTTGATCATGGTCGTGTGGCTGTCGGTGCCGACGAGCGTGTCGGGGTAATGGACGCCGTCCTTGCGCCGGTGCACGCCGCGCGCCAGATATTCCAGATTCACCTGGTGCACGATGCCAAAGCCCGGGGGCACCACGCCAAAGGTGTTGAACGCCTGCATGCCCCATTTCATGAACGCGTAGCGCTCGCGGTTGCGCTGGAATTCGAGCTTCATGTTGAGGTCGAGCGAATTCTTCTTGCCGTAGTAGTCCACCATGATGGAGTGGTCCACGACCAGGTCCACGGGAACCAGCGGCTCGATCTTGCGCGGGTCCTTGCCCAGTTTCACGGCCACGCTGCGCATTGCGGCCAAATCGGCGAGCAGCGGCACGCCGGTAAAGTCTTGCAACAGCACGCGCGCGACCACGAAGGGAATCTCGTCCTTGCGCTCGGCGTTCGGCGCCCACTCGGCCAGTTGCCGGACGTGCGCGGCCGTGAGTTTGCGGCCATCGCAGTTGCGCAGCACCGATTCGAGCAGGATGCGGATCGACACCGGCAACCGGCCGATGCGTGGAAACTGCTGCGCCAACGCGGGCAGGGAGTAGAAGCGGCCCTTTTTGCCGGACGCGGTCTTGAAGTTCCTGAGCGTGTGGGCAAACGCGTGGGGGGCGGACGATGATGCCATGGCGAACTCCTGTGAAAGACGCAGGCTATTTTCGCAGGTTACCGCGCATCCGCGCCAGCACCACGGCAATTCGATCCGGTGAGCATGGTGTTACTACCTACGGGGCGGATCCTGGAGTCTTTCTTTTCGGCAAAAACAGGAACGGCCCAACGCTCTTTCGGTGGTCACCCGGCTCCGCTCCGGGCCGGCCATGGAAAGGATGCGCCAAACGCAGCCACCGAAATACCCCCTGAGGAGCCGCCGACTGCGCGGGAAAACCGGTTCCACGCGGACCGCTGGGTCCGCGTGGATGGGGAACTGAATGGGTGTCCGGCCAATAATAAGCCCACGGAGCAGGGCTTTTTATTGGCCGGGTGCGCGGCCCAGGGTGCGCGGCTTAAATGGCGAACTTCTGGCGATCTGCGTCGGATTGAATCCACTTGGGTGCCTTGCCGCGGCCCGTCCAGGTCCGGCCCGTCGCGGGGTCCCGGTATTTGGGGGAGACTTTGGAGCCCGCAGTGGAGCGGCGGCCGGTCCTGCTTGCGGGGAATATGTCCCGGGAGCTCAGGTCATACTCGGTCACCAGTGTCCGGACCTGGCTCACGGCGTCCGACAGTTCGCGGCGGCGGGCTTCGCTGATTTGCTGCTCGAGGGTTTCGCGCTGCTTCAAGAGTTCTTTGTAGCTGGTCATGGTGTCTGCATCAGGTTGGGAGTGGATGGAGTCGCGATTATATGAGAATAATCGGACGCGTGTGCGCGCAAGAACAAAAATTTCTCAAAAGACGACGGACTGCGCGTTGCGCCGCGCATTCGTCGATGGTGTCGTTGCCCAAATGGGGTCCGACGCGCCGACGATCGGCTTGCCGGGTTCCCGTGGCGCGAGGACGCAGAACGCGGTGCGCGGGCGGTGGAGAGCGGCTGAACCGATGCGGACTGAAACGGCACTCTGACAAGACGCGGTGGATCGAACGCGGGGGTTTTTCCCGGGACAAGCGACACCGCCGGGAAGGGGGTAAACCGGAGATCGTCGGCTTCCCGGGTTTCACGCATTGCGAAGTTCATGGCGTTGCGACGCCGCGGTGCCAAACGCATGCGCGGACCATGGCCGAAGGGCCAGTATCTGCGCGCTGAGGCTCGGTTATGGCCACTGCTTCGCCCCTGTAACGCGCGCGTGTGCAAGCCTTGCGTTTGCATGCGGGCAGCGCACGCGGCGGCGCCGCAGCCAAGCCCCAAGCACCTGACTCTGGCAATCAGCCCTGCGTTGAATGGGGATCTCCGGATCGGGTCAATACCTCGTCGATCCGCTGGCCTTGTGCAGCACGTCGGCTTCGAATATTCAGCCCCTGCACACGACACAGCTACCACCGATGGGGGATTTTTCTGTTTCGCTTGGCGAAAGACCTGCCGGGGTGCCGTTGTTACAGCGGCCTCGCGCCCGGGCAGGCTTTTGCGGGCAAGCCATGAACGTCCCGCCGTGTCCCGGGCTTGGTGAGCGGGCGTTGGTGGCGGCTTCCGAATGGCGCTTCACCGGCAATGGTCCCGGGTCAAATTCGGCCGAGTGTTTTTCCTGCGCAACCGGGGTGGACAGGCGCTCGATCCGCGGCACGCGCCAGCCCCTGTCGCACAGGTCGTTGCGTGTGTGCTGCGGCGCGCAAGCCGGTGCAGGTTTTGAGAGGGCAGTGGGTAAAAGAGAATCGAACCGGAGGTCGAACCGGGCATGTGCTACCCGGCATCGAAGCGCGGGCGGACTGGGCAGGTCACCCCGGGTTGCGCAGTCCCGCGAAAGTCTGTCGTCGGGTGCGCGCAGCAATCCATCGATACCACCTGTGATCCCGGGTGTCGCTACTGCCATGGGTTTCGCTTACCATGTGCGCATGAATACCTTCTCAAATGCATTCCAGTCTGAAATCGTCCGTATCGCGCGCAGAGAGCTCAAACCAGAGCTTCAGGCGATGCGCAAGATGCTTTCCGGGCACCGGTTGGAAATTGCTGCGCTCAAGCGCGAAATCAAAGCCTTGGTGTCCCAATCCAAGGCTGCTCAGCGGGCCGTCGCACCGAGCCAGGCAGAGGAGGCAGCGCCCCCCGGGAAACCACGCCAGGTCCGCTTCAAAGCGCAAGCATTCGCGGAGAAACGCGCTGCGCTTGGCATTACACAAAAGGACATGGCCAAGCTGCTGGGCGCCTCGGTGCTGTCCGTGTACAAGTGGGAGTCAGGCCACGTGCAGCCCAGGGCCGCGCAACTGGAGCGCATCGTGCAAGTGCTCAGGATGGGAAAGCGCACGGTGTTGGAGACACTCGGCCAGCCCTGATCGGGTCGCTTCGGTAATGCCGGTGAACATTTGCAGACCGGGCCGGGGCTGCGGGGTTTTCGTTGTGCGAGGAGAGCGAAGGTTTTCGGGCGTTTCGCCCGGGGCAAGCAACGCCGCCGGGGGCAATGTTTGCGCGCCTTGCGCTTCCAGGTGGGCAGGCTGTGGCCGCACACGCCGGGAATTGCTGCGGGGATCCGGCCGCTTGCCACCGATAATCCAGTCGTATGGCACTGATCACTCTACTGGACGCCCAACTCGCGTATGGGCACGTTGCACTGCTGGACCACGCCGGCTTTTCCCTGGAGAGCGCTGAGCGCGTCGGCCTGATTGGCCGCAATGGCGCAGGCAAATCATCGCTTCTCAGAATTCTGGGCGGCATGGAGAAACCCGACGATGGATCGCTGCTGATACAGCAAGGGCTACGCATTGCCTGCGTTGCACAGGAGCCGGCGCTCGACCCGGCCGCCACCGTCTTCCAGTCCGCTGCGCAAGGTCTGCAACGGGTCATCGCGCTGCGTGATCAGTATCTGTCGGGCGCCGAGGGGCTCGACCTGGATGCCATGCAGTCGGAAATCGAAACCTACGATGCCTGGAACTGGGAGCAGCGTGTCGAAGAAATTCTGCAGCGCCTGCACCTCGACCCGAATGGGGTGGTCGGCACCTTGTCTGGCGGGACCAAGAAGCGCCTGGCCCTGGCGCAGGCGCTGGTAGTTCGCCCCGACGTTCTGTTGCTCGACGAGCCGACCAACCATCTGGATCTCGATTCGATCGAGTGGCTCGAAGACCTCTTGCTCGATTTTCCGGGCAGCGTGGTCACGATTACCCATGACCGCGCGTTCCTGGACCGCGTCGCCACCCGGATCGTTGAATTGGACCGTGGCCAGCTGCGCTCCTACCCCGGAAATTTCGCGCAGTATCAGTTGCAAAAAGAAGAACAGTTGGCCCAGGAAGCCGTCATTTCGGCCAAGGCGGACAAGCTCCTTGCGCAGGAGGAGGTCTGGATCCGCAAAGGCGTCGAAGCCCGTCGTACCCGCAGCCAGAGCCGCATTCACCGCCTTGAGCAATTGCGCGTGCGCCGGCTGGCGCGCCGTGAGGTGGTGGGCAGCGTGCGCATGGGGGTGGCCACCGGTGACGCCAGCGGATACCAGGGAAAAATCGTCGCCGAACTCGCCGGTGTGAGCAAATCCTTTGGGGACCGGAACATCGTGCGCAACTTCACCGGGACCATTTTGCGCGGAGACAAGGTCGGGTTGATCGGCCCCAATGGCGCCGGCAAGACCACCTTGCTCATGATGATTCTTGGCGAATTGCAACCCGACCGGGGCCAGATTCGGCAGGGCGCGAATTTGCAGGTCGCGTACTTCGACCAGATGCGCCAGGCCGTGGATCTGGACGCAACGCTGGAGGACTTCATCAGCCCCGGCAGCGAATGGATCGAAATCGGCAGCCAGCGCAAGCACGTCAAGAGCTATCTGAGCGACTTCCTCTTTTCCCCGGCGCGTGCGCAGGCGCCGGTCCGGTCCTTGTCCGGCGGGGAGCGCAACCGCTTGCTGCTGGCCCGGCTGTTCGCCCGCCCCGCGAATGTCCTGGTGCTCGACGAGCCGACGAACGACCTGGACATCGACACCCTGGACCTGCTCGAAGATCTGCTCGCAAACTACGAGGGCACCGTGTTCCTGGTCAGCCACGACCGCGCCTTCCTCGACAACGTGGTCACCAGCAGCATTGCGTTCGAGGGCAACGGCCTGTGGCGGGAATACGAAGGCGGCGTGCAGGACTGGCTGTTGCAGTCCGGGCGCAGCCGGGAGCTCGCAGCACCCGCTTCTCCACCGCGCAAGGCGGGCAAAAGCGCCTGAGCCGCCGCGCGCACCATGCCGCGGCGGGTCGCGGCTGTGGCAGACTTGCGGGCTTCGTTTTTTTGTCCAAGCATCCAGAGAGTCCGTCCCCATATGCAGCAGATCGTTCGGCAGTTGGCCGCAGAAATCAGGGTGCGCGAACAACAGGTGTGCGCGGCGGTGGATCTGCTCGACGGGGGCGCCACGGTGCCGTTCATCGCGCGCTACCGCAAGGAAGCGACCGGCGGGCTGGACGACGTTCAGCTGCGCGAGTTGCAAGCGCGTCTGTCGTACCTGCGCGAGTTGCAGGAGCGCCGCGCCACCGTCCTTCGGAGCATCGACGCGCAGGGCAAACTCAGCGACGCGCTGCGCGCCGCGATCGCCGCCGCGCCGACCAAGCAGGAACTGGAAGACATCTACCTGCCCTTCAAGCAAAAGCGCCGCACCAAGGGCCAGATGGCGCGCGAATTCGGCATCGAACCCTTGGCCGACAAGCTGTTTGCCGACCCCGGCCTGGACCCGGCCCAGGAGGCCGTGGCCTTCACCCGGCCCCCCGAGGTGCTGGACGATGGCAAGCCGGGCGTGGATTTCTCCACCGTCCCCGCCGTGCTCGACGGCGTGCGCGACATTTTGTCGGAGCGCTGGGCGGAAGACGCCGTGCTCGTGCAGAGCCTGCGCGAGTGGCTCTGGGCCGAGGGCTCGCTGCGCAGCACAAAGATCGACGGCAAGAACGAGAACGACCCCGATGTATCGCGGTTTCGCGACTACTTTGAATACGCCGAGCCCCTGGGCCGCGTGCCCTCGCACCGTGCCCTGGCCGTGTTCCGTGGCCGCGCTCTGGAGATTCTGGACGCCAAACTGGCGCTGCCGGTGGAGCCCGAACCCGGCAAGCCCGGGATCGCCGAGGGCCGGATTGCCCAGCACCTGGGCTGGAGCCATGCGGGGCGCCCGGCGGACGATCTGATCCGCAAATGCGTGTCCTGGACCTGGCGCGTAAAGCTCAGCCTCTCGACCGAGCGCGACCTGTTCGCGCGCCTGCGCGAGGAGGCCGAGAAGGTGGCCATCAAGGTGTTTGCCGACAACCTGCGCGACCTGCTGCTCGCCGCGCCGGCCGGCCCCCGCGTGGTGTTGGGGCTGGACCCCGGAATCCGCACGGGGGTGAAGGTGGCCGTGGTCGATGCCACGGGCAAGCTGCTGGAGACCGCCACCGTGTACCCGCACGAGCCGCGCCGCGATTGGGAAGGCGCGCTGCACCAGTTGGCCAAGCTGGCGGAAAAGCATGGCGTGAACTTGGTGGCCATCGGCAACGGCACGGCCAGCCGCGAGACGGACAAGCTCGCGGCCGAGCTGATCCAGATCGCTGCCCGGGCGGGCCGCGCGATCGAGAAGGTGGTGGTGAGCGAGGCCGGCGCATCGGTGTACTCCGCGAGCGAATACGCGTCCGAGGAAATGCCCGGCGTGGACGTGAGCCTGCGCGGCGCCGCGAGCATTGCGCGCCGCTTGCAGGACCCGCTGGCCGAACTGGTGAAGATCGACCCCAAGAGCATCGGCGTGGGCCAGTACCAGCACGACGTGAACCAGAGCGAACTGGCGCGCACGCTGGGCATGGTGGTGGAAGACTGCGTGAACTCCGTGGGGGTGGACCTGAACACGGCCAGCGTGCCGCTGCTCAGCCGCGTCTCGGGCCTGTCGGCCAGTGTGGCCCGGGAACTGGTGCGCTGGCGCGAGGCCCATGGCGCGTTCAAGAACCGCAGGCAGCTCATGGACGTGGCCGGCCTGGGCGCAAAAACCTTTGAGCAGAGCGCGGGCTTTCTGCGCATCCGCGGGGGCGAGAACCCGCTGGACATGACCGCCGTGCACCCCGAGACCTATCCGGTGGTCGAGCAGATCATGGCCAAGACGGGCCGGCCCGTGGCCGAGATCATGGGCCGCGCCGACATGCTCCAGACGCTCCAACCCGAATTGTTCGCAAACGAAAAGTTCGGCGTGCTCACCGTGAAAGACATCCTGGCCGAGCTGGAAAAACCCGGCCGCGACCCGCGCCCCGGCTTCAAGGTGGCGCGCCTGAACGACGGCGTGCAAGACATCGGCGACCTCAGGGAAGGCATGGTTCTGGAAGGCACCGTGAGCAACGTGGCCCAGTTCGGCGCCTTTGTTGACCTGGGCGTGCACCAGGACGGCCTGGTGCACGTGAGCCAGTTGGCGCACCGGTTCGTGCACGACGCGCGCGAGGTGGTCAAGACCGGCGACATCGTCCAGGTGAAGGTCATGGAAGTGGACGTGGCGCGCAAGCGCATCGGCCTGTCGATGAAGCTCGACGCCGCGCCGCCGCGCCAGGGGGGCGCGCGCGAGAACCGCTTCGAAGGGGCTGCGCGCGGCCACCAGCCATCCGCGCGCCGCGCACCCGAGCCCGTGCAGCAGTCGGCAATGGCTTCGGCATTTGCCAAGTTGCAACAGAGCAAGAACCGATAAGCGAGCCGGTCCGCAGATCGCGGTCCACCGCTCCATAATCGCCAGAACACCCGAACTTCTGGCGCTACCCCATGGAGTTGAACGCATTGTTGACTCAGGCCGTGGCCTTGCCCAGCCTGCCGCGCGCCGTGGCCCTGTTGATGAACGAACTGGCCCGCGACGAGCCCAACTTGCGGCGCCTGAACCAAGCCTTTGGCACCGACCCGGCGCTGACCGCCCGGTTGCTGGAACGGGCCAACTCCCCCACCTTCGAGCTGCCGCAGCAAATCGCCGGCATTCCCGAGGCGCTGGCCTTGCTCGGCATGGCGCAGCTGCGCGCACTGGTCGCTTCGGCGCCACTGGGCACCACCTCGCGCTCGGTTCCGGGAGTGAACATGCAGCAGTTCTGGCGCTACAGCCTGAACACCGCCAAGCTCGCCCGCTCGCTCGCGGGAATCGCGCGCCAGAACCAGATTGCCGCCTATACCGCAGGCTTGCTGCACGCGCTGGGCGAATTGGTGCTGCACTTGGCGGACCCGGAAAGGGCCCAGGCGGTGAACGCGCTGGTGGCGCCCTTCGACCTGCGCCGCGGGCGGGTCGAGGAGCGCATCTGTGGCTATAGCTACGGCCATGTGGCAGCGGAATTGGTGCGCCGTTGGCAACTGCCCGAGATCGTGATCGACGCCTTGCAGCACCAAAGCGCGCCCTTTGACGACAACGTCTGCGAACCCCTGGCGGGCGTGATCCATCTGGCCTCCTGGCGCGCGCGCGCGCACGAAGCCGAGTTGGGCGAAAAGGAACTCGCCGTGCTGTTCCCCGCAGAGGTCGGCTTGGCCCTGGGGTTGGACATCGACATGGTGTTGCAGCAGGACCCCATCGACTGGACCGCTGTGCCAGACCCCGTTGACTACGTCATCTGATTGAAGATGCGCCGCCAAGGGCGCGGTCCAAGCGACTGCGCCCGCCGCATCGCTGCGCCATCTGGCGGCGCAGAGCCCTTCGCATGAGCGCATCCATGCAGGTTCCTCTGGCGCCGCCGCGCAGCCAATGCATGCAACAAGCATACAAATCTCACCTTTTGCATCGCATGGCGAAACAACGCATTGTTCTCGTGGATCCCTGTGCGATGCTGGCATCCCAGTGCACTGTGAATGACACGATGACGGAACAACAAGAGTTCAACATCAACAGCATCAAGGAGCGGGCGAAAAAGAAGCTTGAACGCGACATGGGGCCGGTTCTGCTTGCGGCCTTGCACGATCCCAGGACTGTCGAGGTGATGCTCAACGCAGACGGCCGGCTGTGGCAGGAACGCCTTGGCGAGCCGATGGTGAGCATCGGCTCGCTGCGTGCGGCGCAGGCGCAGGCGATCATCGAAACCGTTGCCGGCTACCACGGCAAGGAGGTCACGCGGCACAAGCCGATCCTCGAAGGCGAACTGCCGATCGACGGTTCCCGCTTCGCCGGCCAGCTTCCCCCGGTGGTTCCTGCGCCGACCTTTGCGATCCGCAAGAAGGCCGTCGCCATCTTCACCCTGGATGAGTACGTCGAGCACGGGGTCATGACGCGTGCGCAGCACGACGCCCTGGCCGCCGCCGTCGCGGCGCATCGGAACATTCTCGTGGTCGGCGGAACCGGCTCGGGAAAGACCACGCTGGTGAACGCGATCATCAATCAGATGGTGATCCATGACCCGAGCGAGCGCGTTTTCATCATCGAGGACACGGGCGAAATCCAGTGCGCTGCCGAGAACTACGTCCAGTACCACACGAGCATCGACGTGAGCATGACGGAACTGCTGAAAACCACGCTGCGCATGCGGCCCGACCGCATCCTGGTTGGCGAGGTGCGCGGCCCCGAGGCACTCGATTTGTTGATGGCCTGGAACACCGGCCACGAAGGTGGTTCTGCAACCCTGCACGCAAACAACGCCAAGGCCGGGCTGGATCGGCTCGCCATGCTCATCAGCATGCACCCCGACTCCCCGAAACCCATCGAACCGCTCATCAGCGCGGCGGTGCACGTGGTCGTGCACATCGTCCGCACCGCGCAGGGCCGCCGCGTCCAGGAAATCATTGAGGTTTCCGGGTTTCGCGACGGCCAGTACGTCACCCAGTCCCTTTGAGGAGTGAAAAACCATGCAAGCCATCGTTCCCGTGTTCCCCCTGAAGCGCAGCACCCTGTCCGGCTTGGCCCTGCTGGCCCTGCTCGCGTTCCTCGTGCTGGCCCCGCATCCCGCCTTTGCCGCCGAAGGCACCGGCGGTGCGCTGCCGTATGAAAGTTGGTTGACGAATCTGCGCAACTCGGCCACCGGGCCGGTGGCGTTCACGCTGTCGATCATCGGCATCGTGGTCGCCGGCGGCGTGCTGATCTTCGGCGGCGAACTCAATGGCTTCTTTCGCAGCCTGATCTTCATCGTCCTGGTCATGGCCCTGCTGGTCGGCGCGCAGAACATGATGGGCACCTTCTTCGGCCGGGGCGCGGAAATCGCTGCGCTGAGCGCCGCGTCGAACGAGAGCAGCTGATCATGGCGTTGCGCGCGATCCCCATCCGCAGGGCCGGCAACCGGGACAACCTGTTCATGGGCGGGGATCGCGAGTTGGTGATGTTCTCGGGCCTGCTCGCCGGCGCGCTGGTTTTCAGCGCGCAGGACACGCGGGCCACGGTGTTCGGCATCGTCCTGTGGTTCGGCGCGCTCTTCGCGCTGCGCCTCATGGCCAAGGCCGACCCCAAGCTGCGCCCCGTGTACCTGCGGCACCGCCGCTACAGGCCGTACTACCCGGCGCGCAGCACGCCCTTTCGGAACAACACGCCGGGCCAGGGGAGGCAATACCGATGATGATCGAAGCCATCGCCTTGGCCATTGCCGTTCCCGGGATGGTCCTGTGGCTCCTGCTGTTTTCCCGCATCCGCGCCGTGGAAGCCGTGCTTCAGCGCAAGCGCAAGATGCATCGCGCGCAGGACGAGGGCCTGGCGGACCTGCTCAATTACGCCGCCGTGGTAGGCGACGGTGTCATCGTGGGCAAGAACGGATCCTTCATGGCCGCCTGGCTGTACAAGGGCGACGACAACGCCAGCAGCACCGATGAACAGCGGGAGATGGTGTCGTTTCGCATCAACCAGGCCCTCGCGGGGCTGGGCAACGGCTGGATGCTGCATGTCGACGCGGTGCGTCGGCCGGCACCGAACTACGCGCAGCGCGGCGTTTCGGCGTTCCCCGACGTGCTCTCGCGCGCCATCGACGAGGAGCGCCGGCGCCTGTTCGAGGGCCTGGGCGCGATGTTCGAGGGCTACTTCGTCCTGACCGTGACCTGGTTCCCGCCGGTGCTGGCGCAGCGCAAGTTCGTCGAACTGATGTTCGACGACGACGCGCAGACACCCGACCACACGGCCCGCACGCTGGGCCTCATCGAGCAGTTCCGGCGCGAGGCCGCGACCCTGGAGTCGCGCCTGTCCTCGGCGCTGAAGCTGGCGCGCCTGCGCGGCCAGAAGCTGCTCATGGAAGAGGGCCGGGAAGTCACGCACGATGACTTCCTGGGCTGGTTGCAGTTCTGCGTCACCGGGCAGCACCACCCGGTGCAGCTGCCCGGCAACCCGATGTACCTGGACGCCTTGATCGGCGGGCAGGAAATGTGGAGTGGCGTGGTGCCGAAGATCGGGCGCCACTTCATTCAGATCGTCGCCATCGAGGGCTTCCCCCTGGAGTCCAGCCCGGGGATTCTCTCGGCGCTGGCCGAACTGCCTTGCGCGTACCGCTGGTCGAGCCGCTTCATCTTCATGGACCAGCACGCGTCCGTGCAGCACCTGGACAAGTTCCGCAAGAAGTGGCGCCAGAAGGTGCGCGGCTTCTTCGACCAGGTGTTCAACACGCATACCGGATCGATCAACCAGGACGCTGCGGCGATGGTCGGCGACGCCGAGGCGGCGATCGCCGAGGTCAACAGCGGCCTGGTGGCCGCGGGCTACTACACCAGCGTCGTGGTGCTCATGGACGAGGACCGGGTGCGCCTGGCGAGCAGCGCGTTGCACGTCGAGAAGGCGATCAACCGCCTGGCCTTTGCGGCGCGCATCGAGACGATCAACACGCTCGACGCCTACCTGGGCAGCCTGCCGGGCCACGGCGTCGAGAACGTGCGTCGGCCGCTCATGAACACGCTGAACCTGGCCGACCTGCTGCCGACGAGCGCGATCTGGACGGGCAGCGCGAGCGCGCCCTGCCCGATGTACCCGCCGCTGTCGCCGGCACTCATGCACTGCGTGACGGTGGGCGCGACGCCGTTCCGCCTGAACCTGCACGTGCGCGACCTGGGCCACAGCTTCATGTTCGGCCCGACCGGCGCGGGCAAGTCCACGCACCTGGGAATCCTCGCCGCGCAGCTGCGCCGCTACGCGGGAATGTCGATCTACGCCTTCGACAAGGGCCTGTCGATGTACCCCCTCGCCGCCGGAATCCGCGCCGTGTCCAAGGGCAAGAGCGGCCTGCATTTCACGGTCGCAGCCGACGACGAGCACCTGGCCTTCTGCCCAATGCAGTTCCTCGAAACCAAGGGCGACCGGGCCTGGGCGATGGAGTGGATCGACACCATCCTGGCGTTGAACGGCGTGACCACCACGCCGGCGCAGCGCAACGAGATCGGCACCGCGATCATGAGCATGCACGCCAGCGGCGCGCGCACGCTCTCCGAGTTCTCGGTGACGATACAGGACGAGGCGATCCGCGAGGCGATCAAACAGTACACGGTGGACGGCTCCATGGGCCACCTGCTCGACGCCGAAGAGGATGGGCTGGCGCTGTC
Source organism: Verminephrobacter aporrectodeae subsp. tuberculatae At4 (assembly GCF_000193225.1). Taxonomy (GTDB): domain Bacteria; phylum Pseudomonadota; class Gammaproteobacteria; order Burkholderiales; family Burkholderiaceae_C; genus Acidovorax; species Acidovorax aporrectodeae. The sequence continues at coordinate 14,320 of NZ_AFAL01000961.1, forward strand.
CGACTTCACGGTGTTCGAGATCGAAGAGCTGATGAACCTGGGCGAGAAGTTCGCGCTCCCGGTGCTGCTCTACCTGTTCCGCCGCATCGAGCGCGCACTCCAGGGGCAACCCGCGGCCATCATCCTGGACGAAGCCTGGCTGATGCTCGGCCACCCGGTTTTTCGCGCCAAGATCAGGGAATGGCTCAAGGTGCTGCGCAAGGCCAACTGCCTGGTTCTCATGGCGACGCAAAGCCTGTCCGACGCGGCCAACTCGGGAATCCTGGACGTGATCCTGGAATCGACCGCGACGAAGATCTTCCTGCCCAACGTCTACGCGCGCGACGAGGACACGGCGGCGCTCTATCGCCGCATGGGCCTGAACGCGCGCCAGATCGAAATCCTCGCGGGCGCCATCCCCAAGCGCCAGTACTACTACGTCTCGGAGAGCGGCCGCCGGCTCTACGACCTGGCCCTGGGGCCGCTGGCGCTGTCCTTCGTCGGCGCGACCGACAAGGAATCGGTCGGCGCCATGAAGAACCTCGAAGCCCGGTTTGGCCACGACTGGATACACACCTGGCTCGCAAGCCGGGGACTGAACCTCAACGACTACCTGGAGGCCGCATGGGCACTGCCGATATCCTCAAAGGCTTGATCTTCAAGAAGCCCGCGCGCAGCGAGGCCGAGAACCCCTACCTGGCAGCGTGCCGCACCTGGAACGACCATGTGGGCGCGGTCGTCGCGCAGCGCCAGACCTGGCAGATGATCGGCATCCTGGCGCTGCTGGTCGCTCTGGCCAGCGTCGGCGGCGTGATCCACATCGGCCGCCAGTCCAAGTTCATTCCCTACGTGGTGCAGGTGGACAAGCTCGGCCAGACCATGGCCGCCGGCCCGGTGCAGGCCACCGACAGGGCCGACCCGCGCGTCGTCCACGCCGCAGTCGCCGACTGGATGGGTTGCGCGCGCATGGTCACGCCGGACATGGCCCTGCAGCGCAAATGCGTGTTCAAGGTGTACTCGATGCTCGCCCCGAACGATCCGGCGACGCCGAAGATGAACGAGTGGCTCAACGGCAGCGCAGACGCGAGCCCGTTCAAGCGCGCCGAAAAGGAAATGGCGAGCATCGAAATCAAGACCGTGATCCCGCAGACGCCGAACACCTGGGAGATCGAATGGCTGGAGACCACGCGCAGCCGCCAGGGAATGCTCACGGGCCCGCCCGTCGCCTGGCGCGCGCTCGTGACCACGTACATCGCCGAGGTCACGGCGAGCACCACGGACGTCCAACTGCGCAACAACCCGTTGGGCATCTACGTGAGCGACTACTCCTGGTCGCGTGTCCAATGATTCCGAGGCCATACCGCATGAAGAAGACCCTTTGCGCCGTGCTGCTCCTGGGCGTGACGCTGCCCTCGCTGGCGGTGGACGATGACGACATTGCCGACAAATATTTCAACCCGGCAAACCCGGCGCTGACGCCGCAGGAGCGCGCGGCGCTGGCCATCGCCAGACAGTGGGAAGCGGCGGGGTCGGCGAGCGGCGGCGTCACGCCGGTCGCCGGCGCGGGCGGGCGCATCCGCTTTCTGTACGGCATGCAGCAGCCGAGCATCGTGTGCGCGGTGCTCCAGGTATGCGACGTGGCCTTGCAGGCCGGCGAACAGGTCAACTCGATCAACCTGGGCGACACGGCGCGCTGGACGGTCGAGCCGGCGCTCTCCGGCAGTGGCGCCACCGAGGTGCAACACCTGGTCATCAAGCCGATGGACGTGGGCCTGGAAACCAGCCTGGTCGTGACCACGAACCGCCGCAGCTACCACCTGCGCCTGCGTTCGCACCGCAGCAAGTACATGCCGCAGGTCGGCTTCGTCTACCCCGAGGAAGCGCAGGCGCGGTGGCAAGCGATCCAGCACCGCGAGACGCAAAAGCGCCACGAGAACACGCTGCCGGCCACCGGCGAGTACCTGGGCGATCTGTCGTTTGACTACGATCTGCACGGCTCGGCGACCTGGAAGCCGGTGCGCGTCTACAACGACGGCCGCAAGACCATCATCGAAATGCCCGGCACGATGCGGCAGACCGAGGCGCCGACGCTGCTCGTCGTGCGCCAGGACGGCGGCCTGTTCAGCGACGACGAAACGGTGCTGGTGAACTACCGCGTGCAGGGCAATCGCTACATCGTGGACATGGTGTTCGACCGCGCGATCCTGATTGCCGGCGTGGGCAGCGGCCAGGACCGCGTGACCATCAGCCGCAGGAAGTGAGCATGCGCAAGACCCTCTTTCCCGCGCTGCTCGCCCTGGCCCTGGGCGGTTGCGCCGCAGCCCCGGTGAATGGGGGCTACGGCAACTTCGTGCAATCGGACGCGCTCGATCAGCAAAAGCTCGCCGCAGACGCGGTGCAGCAGCTCGCTGCGCTGTACGCGCCGGCGCAGATGCGCCTGGAACTGCAACAGCCCACGCCCGACCCCTTCGGCCAGACCCTGGTCAGGCTGCTGCGCGACAAGGGCTATGCCCTCGTGGAGTTTGCACCGTCGGCTGCGACCACGCCGCCGCCCGCGCCGACCACGCCCGGCGGCCTGCCGCTGCGCTACCTGCTCGACCAGGCCCGTGACTCGAACCTGTACCGCCTGACCCTGGTGGTCGGCACGCAATCCATCACCCGCCCGTACCTGGAGAAAAACGGCGGGCTCGTCCCGGCCGGGTACTGGACGCGCCAGGAATGACGCCATGACCGCCGATCCGTTGCTGCCCAATGCCGCGCCGGGCGCGCCGTCCAGGAAGTCGGGTGTGCGCCGCGTGAACAACATGCCCATGTTCATCTTCGGCGGCGTCGTGCTGGCCTTCATGCTGGTCATGGCGCTGGTCGCGGAAGATCGCGCCGAACAGCAGCACACGCCGACGCCCGGCCCGAAGGAGAATGGCAGCGGCGGCGCTGGCAGCACCGCGGCGTTTGCCCATGAAATTGCCGGCGACAAAACCGGCGGCCTGATCACGGGAGCAAGCCCGCCCGACCCGCCCAAAATGCCCACCGACCAGGCCCCGCTGGAGATCGTCCGCCCGCAGAACCTGGACGCGCCACCGCAGCCGCCGGAAGCGCAGCACCCCGCGAACAACCCCGGCCAGCCGGTGCCCGACGAAGAGGCGCAGCGCATCCAAAAGGCCAAGATGCAGCGGTTTGACGAAGCGGTCAGAGCCCGGACCACGGTGCGCGTGACCACTGCCAGCAGCCAAGGCCCCGCGCCGGACGACGCCAGCGCCCCGCGCACGCGCGATGAAATGGTCCAGCGCATGGCCGCGCTGCAGCAGCAAATCGCCGCCCAGCGCAGCGGCGACCCGAATACCGCGTACCAGGCGCGCCTGGCGCAGATTCGCGCCGCCACGGGCCTGGGTGCCCAGACGCCGGCAGCCGAGCTTGGCGCGGACGCAGCAGCGCAGCCCCTGCAAACCGCAAGCAGCGGCAGGAACCGCATGGAGCAGTTCGACCACGGGAGCCAGGACGACCGCTGGAAGCTCGACTCCCGGCCGCAAGCGCCGCGCACGGCGTTCGAACTGCGCGCCGGCTTCGTCGTGCCGGCGACGCTGATTTCGGGAATCAACTCCGATCTGCCGGGGCAAATCCTCGCGCAGGTCGCGCAGGACGTGTACGACACGCCGACCGGCAAGCACCTGCTCATTCCGCAGGGCGCGCGCCTGGTCGGCGCGTATTCGAGCGACGTGGCTTACGGCCAGGCGCGCGTGCTGGTCGCGTGGCAGCGCATCGTGTTTCCCGACGGCAAGGCGCTGGACATCGGCGCCATGCCGGGTGCCGACAGCGCCGGCTATACGGGCTTCAACGACCAGGTGAACAACCACTATGTGCGGCTCTTCGCGTCGGCCTTCCTGATGTCCGGCGTGACCGCCGGAATCACCTACAGCCAGCGCCAGAACCAGGCGGGCAGTGTCTACGGTGCGCCAAACGCCAGCAGCGTGCTGAGCGAGGCCCTGGGCCAGCAGCTCGGCAAGGTCACGGCGCAACTCATTGCGAAGAACCTGGGAATCGCGCCGACGCTGGAAATCCGGCCCGGCTACCGCTTCAACGTCGTGGTCACGAAGGACCTGGCGTTTGCCCGGCCCTACCGGGCGTTCGACTACTGAGTCCCAAGGAGGAAGACCCCATGCAGCAGAAGTTTCTCGCCCTCGCGCTCGCCGTCGTCCTCGCCCTGGGCGCGGGGTTTTGCCCGCCGGTGCAGGCCGGCATGGTCGTCGTCGACAGTATGAATCTGATACAAAACACCACCGCGGCCATCGAATCGGTGACCCAGAGGATCAAGCAGGCTGAGCAGTACCGCATCCAGCTGGAGCAATATAAGAACCAGATTCAGAACACGCTCGCCCCGGCCGAGCACATCTGGGATCAGGCGCGGACCACGATCGGCGAGCTCATAAAGTCCGGCAACACGCTGGAGCACTACAAGAACCAGCTCGGCAGCCTGGACAACTATCTCGGCAGGTTCCAGGACGTGAACTACTACAAGAACCTGCCCTGCTTTGCGGCCAGCGGCTGCACCGCAGCCGAGTGGGCGGCCATCAGGAACCTGCAACAGCTCGCCAGCGAAACGCAGAAGAACGCCACCGATGCCCTGTTCAAGGGCCTCGACCGGCAGTTGGACAACCTGCAGAACGACGCCGCCACGCTGCAGCGTCTGCAGTCCGCCGCGCAGGGCGCGACCGGCCAGATGCAGGCCCTCGGCTACGCCAGCCAGCTCGCCAGCCAGCAGTCGAATCAGCTCCTGCAGATGCGCGCGCTGATGATCGCGCAGAACAACGCACTCGCGACCAAGATGCAGGCCGAAGCCGACAAGTTGGCGCAGGAAACCGCCGCAGCGCTGCACCTGCGCGAGAACCGATACCGGGCCAGCTCGAAGCGCGCCTGGTAAGGGGAGCGGCGGATGGAGAGGTAGCCGACGATGGGAATGACCACCAGAGCCCTGGCCCTGCTGCTGTGCGTCTGGCTGGCGTTTTTCGCGCCCGATGCGCATGCGGCCATCGACAACGTCGACATGTTCGATGGCATTTTGGTGCTCTACTCGGCCGCTGCCAGCGGCTGGGCCAGCGCCGTCATCGAGGCTGCGTCCTGGCTTTTCTGGACGCTGGTCGTGATCTCGATGGTCTGGACCTTCGGCATGCTGGCCCTGCGCAAGGCCGACATTGGCGAGTTCTTCGCGGAATTCCTGCGCTTCACGGTCTTTACCGGCTTCTTCTGGTGGGCGCTGACCAACGGGCCGAAATTCGCCCTGTCCATCTATGCGTCGCTGCGGCAGATCGCCGGCAAAGCGACGGACCTGAGGGGGACGGGCTCGGGCAATGCGCTCGTGCCCTCGGGAGTCGTCGACATAGGCTTTGAAATTTTCGACAGGGTGCTGGACAAGTCCCTGATATGGGGTCCGACGGAGAGCCTGTGCGGCATTGCCATGGCCTTGGCGATCCTGATCATCCTGGCCCTGGTCAGCGTGCACATGCTCCTGCTGCTCACCTCGGGCTGGGTGCTCGCCTACGGCGGCGCGTTCTTCCTGGGCTTTGGCGGTTCGCGCTGGACCTCGGACATGGCGGTGAACTACTACAAGGTCGTTCTGGGCCTGGCCGCGCAGCTCTTTGCCACGGTGCTCCTGGTGGGCATCGGCAAGACCTTCCTCGACGACTACTACCGGCGCATGGACGTCGGAATCAACCTGAATGAAATGGGCGTGATGCTGGTCGTCGCGATCATCTTCCTGGCCTTGGTGAACAAGATTCCGCCTCGCATCTCCGGAATCATCACCGGCGCGAGCGTGGGCAGCATCGGCGCCTACCAGATCGGCGCCGGCGCCGGGCCGGGTGCCATGGGAACGACAGCAGTCGCGGTCTCCATCGCCAGCCAAGCCCTGGCCACCGGGGCGGCGTCGGCCGCCGGCGGCGCGTACGAGCTCATGGCGGCGGTCTCGAAGGCGAATGCCAACCTGTCCGCCACAACGCACGCCATGGAGGCATTCTCCGGCGCGGGCGGCGGCGCCGCGTCGGGAGATGGCGCCGGCGTCGGCGCAACGCCATTCGCGCAGGCTGCGGGCTTTGGCGGTGGGGCAGGACAGGGACGCGCGACCACTGGCGCCACGAACCCGGCGCAGGCAGACACCGAAGCCGCCCGCAAGCAGGCTTCGGCTCAGCCCGAAGCGGCTGCCGGGCACGGCACCGGGGCAGGCGGCGCAAAGACCGGGACCGCTACCGGAGCCGGACCTGGACCTGGACCCGGACCTGGACCTGGACCCGGACCCGGACCCGGACCCGGACCCGGACCCGGACCCGGACCCGGACCCGGACCTGGGCCTGGGCCCGGACCCGGACCCGGACCTGGGCCCGGACCTGGACCCGGACCCGGACCCGGACCCGGACC
>NZ_AFAL01000960.1 GCF_000193225.1 Verminephrobacter aporrectodeae subsp. tuberculatae At4
CTCGGCGCGCCAGGCCTTGAGGTTGATGAAGCGCACCTGGGCGTCCGACCCCAGGTTGGCGGCGGCCGCGGGCGGGGCGCTGCCCCGGCCCGGCTTGCGCGTGCGCGCGGGGGCAGCGCCCGAGACCGAGGCGCGCAAATGCACCGGCACTTCGCCCCGGAGCACGGCGCGGGATCCTTCGGTCAGGCACAGGGTGTCAAAGCTGTGGCCGTTGTCCAGCGTCACCCTGTGCAGGCCCAGCGAGCCGGCGGCGATCAGCTGGCGCAGCACGCTGCGCAGTTGCAACTCGCTCAGGTCGGCGCCAATGCCGAAGGTCGAGAGGGTCTCGTGCTTGAACTGCGTCATCTTCTCGGTCTGCTTGCCGCGCAGGATGTCCATGATGTGGCTGGCGCCAAAGTGGATGCCGCTGGCCTGCTGCACACGGTAGATGGTCGACAGCAGCTTGCGCGCCGCCTCGGTCGCGTCCCACACCGCTGGCGGGTGCAGGCAGTTGTCGCAGTTGCCGCAGGGCGTCGATGACTCCCCGAAGTAGGCCAGCAGTCGCACGCGGCGGCAGTCGGTGGCCTCGGCCAGCGCGAGCAGCGCGTCGAGCTTGCCGCGCAGCGCCTGCTTGAACTCTGCGCCGGCCGGGCTTTCGTCGATCATGCGGCGCTGGTTCACCACGTCGCTCAGGCCATACGCCATCCAGGCCTCGGCGCGCAGGCCGTCGCGGCCCGCACGGCCGGTTTCCTGGTAGTAGCCCTCGATGTTCTTGGGCATGTCCACATGCGCCACATAGCGCACGTCGGGCTTGTCTATGCCCATGCCGAAGGCGATGGTGGCCACGATGACGACGCCCTCCTCGCGCAGGAAGCGATCCTGGTGGTTCTGGCGCAGTTTGCTGTCCAGCCCCGCGTGGTAGGGCAGGGCCGTGTGGCCCGCAGCGCTGAGCGTGGCGGCGAGCTCTTCTACCCGCTTGCGCGACTGGCAGTACACCACGCCGGCCTCGCCCGCATGTTCGCGCGCGATGAAGCGCTGCAACTGCGCGGTGGCGTCCTTCTTCTCGACGATGGTGTAGTGGATGTTCGGCCGGTCAAAGCTGCTGATGAACAGGCGCGCGGCTTCCAATTGCAGCCGCTCGATGATGTCGGCCCGCGTCAGTGCATCGGCCGTGGCCGTGAGCGCAATCCGCGGCACGCCCGGATAACGCCGGTGCAGCACCGTGAGCGCGCGGTACTCGGGGCGAAAGTCATGGCCCCACTGGCTCACGCAATGCGCTTCGTCGATGGCAAACAGGCTCAGCTGACTGCGCTGGTACAGGCCGTCGAGCAGGCCCAGAAAGCGCGGCGTGTTCAGCCGCTCGGGTGCGGCGTACAGCAGCGTGATGGCGCCGGTCTGCAACTGCCGCTCCACGTCCTGCGCTTCGCCAAAGCTCAGCGTCGAGTTCAGAAAGGCCGCGTCCACGCCGGCCTCGTGCAGCGCGCCGACCTGGTCGTGCATCAGCGCGATCAGCGGCGAGACGACGATGCCCACCCCGCGCCCCTGCTGCTGGCGCACGATCGCCGGCACCTGGTAGCACAGCGACTTGCCGCCCCCCGTGGGCATCAGCACCAGCGCATCGCCGCCGCCGATCACGTGCTCGACAATCGCCTGCTGGGGCCCCCGGAACTGCTCGTAGCCAAAAACATCGTGCAAGACGGAATGCGCGGGAGACAACTTCTATAACTCTCTTTTTGATAGCAGACGGTGCTTATGAAGCAAGCGCTGCATGCGGGTTTGCTACCGTTCCTGCAAGTGTGGCAAGGACGGGTGACAGTTTCCAAAGGCGCATATTGTGCGCCGCACCGGCAAGCCTTGCCGAACCAGATGTGCAAGCGGGCGGACCTGTTGTTGCTGGCCGGGTCCGGACCAATCCTTATATGTGGCCCATGAAAAACGCGGCCCCAAGCCGCGTTCTCAGAAAAACCAGGAGAGCCGGGAGGCCGCCGTGGGCTTACTCCACCTTGGCCTTGTTGCGCAGCTCGGTCTGGAAGCTGGTCAGCTTTTGCTTTTGCAGTTCCTGGGCCACCTGGGGCTTGACTTCTTCCAGCGTGGGCAGCTTGGCCTCGCGGATGCCGTCCAGGCGGATCACGTGCCAGCCGAACTGGCTCTTCACGGGGGCCTCGGTCATCTTGCCCTGATTGAGCTTGACGAGCGCTTCGGTGAATTCGCTGACGTAGCTGGCGGGGCTGGCCCAATCCAGATCCCCGCCCTTGGCGCCGGAGCCCGGGTCCTTGGACTGCTTCTTGGCGATGTCTTCGAATTTCGCGCCCTTCTTGATGGATGCGATGATGGCCTTGGCCTCGGCTTCCTTTTCCACCAGAATGTGGCTGGCCTTGTATTCCTTGCCGCTGTTGGTTGCGACGAACTTGTCGTATTCCGCCTGGATTTCGGCGTCGGTCACGGGGTTCGCCTTCTGGAAGTCGGAAAACAGTTCGTTGATCAGAATCGTCTGGCGCGCCTGTTCCATTTGGGTCTTGTAGTCTTCCGAACCGTCCAGGCCGCGCTTTTGCGCTTCCTGCATGAAGACTTCGCGGGCAATGACTTCTGCCTTGATCTGCTTTTCAAGGTCCGGCGTCACGGTGCGGCCCGAACGCTCCAGTAGCTGCTTGAACACCTCGGCGCGCTCCTTCGGAACGGCCTTGCCATTCACGGTGGCGAGGTTCTGGGCGGAAGCGGGCAGGGCCAATGCGCCCAACATGGCAGCGGCGACAAGCTTGGGCAAGAGCTGTTTCTTCATGCGAGATCCAAAAAACGAGGGAGGGTTATGCCAGATGAAATCCGGCATCGGGACAGGGAGCGGGGTCAGAGAATTTCAATGGCCAGTGCGTGAACGCCCTGGGCAATGAAATCTTGCAGCGCATCATACACAAGGCGATGCCGCGCTACCCGGGTTTGTCCTGTAAAGAAGGGTGATGCAATGCGCACCCGGAAATGACTGCCCGAGCCCGTGTCGTTCGCTCCGGCATGGCCCGCGTGGGCGGCGCTTTCGTCGAGCACCTGCAGCCGGGTGGGGTGGAGGCGGTCGGTCAGGCGCTGGTGCATTTGTTGTGCGATGGGGGGCATGGGCGGCTCCGTCAGGCTGCTGGTTCGTCGTCCTTGAGATGGGGTGCGATGTAGACGCCCTGGCCGATCAGGAAGACCAGCGGGAAGGCGTAGCCCCAGAGCTTGAAGTCTACCCAGGCGTCGGTGCTGAAGTTGAGCACCACGTAGGCGTTGAGCGCCGACATCAGGGCGCAGTACACGATCCAGGCAATGTTCAGGCGCAGCCACACGCCGGGGGCCAGGCGCAGCTGGTTGCCCAGGAGCATTTCGAGGAAGTTCCTGCGCAGCCCCCACAGCCCCACGGCGAGTGCCAGCGCCAGGGCGCCGTAGAGCACCGTGGGCTTCCATTTGATGAAGCGCTCGTCCTGCAGCGCCAGCGTGAGCGTGCCGAACAAGAGAATGAGCGCCAGGGTGACCTTGTGCATGGTCTGCAGGCGCCGGTCGATCGCGTAGACGAGCGCCATCTGCAGCACGGTGGCCGCCATCAGCACGGCGGTGCCGGCATAAATGCCGTAGAGCTTGTAGGCCCCGAAGAACAGTGCGATGGGGAAGAAGTCGAGCAGAATTTTCATGGGGTCAGGAAGGGGGATCGGCGCCGGGGTCGCTTGGGTTTTTGCCGGATTGGAATTCCAGAGAGGCCGAATTCATGCAGTAGCGCAGGCCGCGGGGGCCGGGCCATCTTCGAACACATGGCCCAGGTGCGCCCCGCATTGTGCACACACGGTCTCGGTGCGGAGCATGCCGTGGCTGCGGTCCACGATGTCCTCGATGGCGTCCGGGGCGGCTTCGCGAAAGCTGGGCCAGCCGCAACCGGCGTCGAACTTGCTGACCGAGTCGAACAATTTGGCGCCGCAGCAGATGCAGTGGTAGCTGCCATCGGCCCAGTGGGCCTGGTATTTGCCGCTGAAGGGGCGTTCGGTGGCCGCGTGGCGGGTCACTGCGAGCGCGTCTGGCTCTGCGCCCTTGGCTTGCAGGATGGCCTGCCATTGGGCATTGGTTTTTTGGACGGGTCGGGTCATGAGGAGCAGCTGATTTCGATGGCAGACGCCCAGTCGGGCGGGAAGGCTGCGTAGGCGTCGTCCCCCGGGTGTTCGTCGAAGGGACGCCCGAGCAGCCGCTGAAGGGTTTGGAGTTCGCTGAAGTCGCCCTGTTTCGCTGTGCGAATTGCCTGCTCGCCCAGGTGCTTGCGCAGCACGTACTTGGGGTTGCTTGCGAGCATCCAATCGGCCGCCGGTGCGGGATCAGCGCATGCCATGCGCTGCGCGTAGGAGCGCAACCACGGGTCCAGGCTGGCGCCATCGGCGAACAGGTCGCGCACCGGCTGGAAATCGCCCCGCTGCACCGCATGCGACAGGCGGCGCCAGAAGATGGGGTAGTCCACCGCGTTGCGCGCCAGGAGCAGGAGGATTGCGTCGATCAACTGCGCATCCTCTGCCCGGGGCTCCAGCAGGCCCAGCTTGGCGCGCATGCGCGCCATGAACTCATCCGAAAACGTGGCCTGGTACGACGCCAGGGCCTGCATGGCAAGGTCCGGATCACCGATCAGCGGCAGCAGGGCCTGCGCCAGGCACAGCAGGTTCCAGTACGCCACGTCGGGCTGGCGGTCGTAGGCATAACGGCCTTGCGTGTCGCTGTGGTTGCAGATGTGCCCGGGAACGAAGGCGTCCAGAAACTGGAACGGGCCATAGTCGATGCTCAGGCCCAGGATGCTCATGTTGTCCGTGTTCATCACCCCGTGGCAAAAGCCCACGGCCTGCCATTGGGCCATGAGCCGGGCGGTGCGCTCGCTCACCGCCCGGAGCAGCGCGGCGCAGGGGGGGAGGTCCCGTTCGGCGGCCGCGC
>NZ_AFAL01000959.1 GCF_000193225.1 Verminephrobacter aporrectodeae subsp. tuberculatae At4
CCGGGCGGCGCCGGTGACGAGCACCGTGCGGGGCCGGGGCAGGGGGGACGGAGAGGGCGAGGAGGGCAGGGCCGACATGTGGGGGAGAATGCGCGCCGTGATTCAGGAACGGCACAGTGTAGCGACCCCCTTGCAAGAGCACATCCGCGCGGCGATTGCCGCGGCGGGCGGCTGGATCGGGTTTGACCGCTTCATGGCGCTGGCCCTGTACAGCCCGGGACTGGGTTACTACGCCAACGACAGCGCCAAGTTCGGCGCCCTGCCCGCGTCGGGCAGCGACTTCGTGACCGCGCCCGAGCTGACCCCGCTGTTTGGCCAGACGCTGGCCGTGCAACTGGCGCAGGCGCTGGAGGCCACGCAAACGCACGAGCTTTGGGAGTTTGGCGCGGGCTCGGGCGCGCTCGCGCTGCACCTGCTCGATGCGCTGGGCGAGCGGGTGCGGCGCTACACCATCGTGGACCTGTCGGCCAGCCTGCGCGCGCGCCAGCAAACGCGGCTCGCGGCGCACGCGCACAAGCTGCGCTGGATGGACGCGCTGCCCGAAAAATTCAGCGGCGTGGTGCTCGGCAACGAACTGCTCGACGCCATGCCGGTGCAACTGCTGGCCCGCCATGGCGGCCAGCGGGGCGGCATCTGGCATGAACGCGGCGTGGTGTCCGGCGACGACGGCGCCCTGGCCTGGTCCGACCGCCCCACCGGGCTGCGCCCGCCCGTCGGGATCGAAGGCCCGCAGGACTACCTGACCGAAATCCACGCCCAGGCCGAGGCCTTCATCCGCACCCTGGCCGACCGGCTCGCGCGCGGCGCGGTCTTTCTGCTGGACTACGGCTTTGGCGCGAGCGAGTACTACCACCCCCAGCGCCATATGGGCACGCTGATGTGCCACCGCGGGCATCGGGCCGACGGCGACCCGCTGACCCAGGTGGGCCACAAGGACATCAGCGCGCACGTCAACTTCAGCGCCCTGGCGCTGGCCGCGCAGCAGGCCGGGCTGCACGTGCTGGGCTACACCACGCAGGCGCACTTCCTGATCAACTGCGGCCTGCCAGAGAAAATGCAGCATGCATCGATCGCGGAACGTGCGCGGGCGGCCCCATTGATCATGGAACACGAGATGGGCGAACTGTTCAAGGTGCTGGCCCTGGGCGCGGGCGTTGCGTGGGAGCCACTGGGCTTTGCGCGCGGCGACCGCACGCACCGGCTCTGAGTTCGCACCCGGCCAGGCGGCGGCGCCGGCTGCGCGCGAATCGCCGGCCCGAACGTCATCAAACCGACATCAAAACTTCATGGCCGTGTCACCTGCGGTTTCTATGCTCTGTCGGTTTTGCAAACGACAACCCAAAGGAACCCCCATGACCCAGCGTGTGGACGCGCCCGAGCAGGCGATCGACTTCAACAACGAGGATTCCAACAACTCCGCGAACCCGACGTTTGATTCGGTGCTCAGCACCCGTTTGTCGCGCCGGGGCCTGCTGCGGGGCGGTGTGGGCACGGTGGGCAGCGCCATGCTCGGCGGCTTTGGCGTGAGCGCCTGCGGTGGGAACGGCAACGGCAACGGCAATGGCGACAGCAACGGCGACCCGCAGGTGCCCAAGCTGCTGGGTTTCGACGCCGTACCCAAGAGCCTGGCCGACGGAGTGAGCGTCCCCGCGGGCTACACCGCGAGCGTGCTGTTTGCGCTCGGTGACCCCATGGCATCCGGAGTGGCCGCCTACAGGAACGACGGCACGGACACCGACCTCGACCAGCGCGCCGGCGACCACCACGACGGCATGGAATGGTTCGGCCTCGGAGCCGACGGCAAGCGCAACGACAACGCCACCGAGCGCGGCCTGCTGGCCATGAACCACGAGGCCACCACCAACGAAAAGCTGTCGTCGTACTTCCTGCACGCCGACGGCGGCGCCTCCAGCCTGCCCCGCGCCGCGGGCGAAGTGGACAAGGAAATCGACGTCCACGGCATTTCCGTGATCGAAATCGCCAAGTCGGCCGGCAAATGGTCCTACGCGCCCGGCTCTGCGCTGAATTTCCGCCTCACACCGCTGAGCCCCATCGAGATCGCCGGCCCGGCCCGGGGCTGCGCGCAGCTGATCACCAAGTATTCGCCCGAGGGCAGCACGACCCGCGGAACGCTGAACAACTGCGGCACGGGCAAGACGCCCTGGGGCACCTACCTCACGGCGGAAGAAAACTGGTTTGGCTACTTCACCCGCAGCGCCACCGATGACGCGGCGCGCGGCAAGGACAAGAGCGTCACGGCGCTGAACCGGTATGGCCGCAAGCAGGGCGCAGCCTCGCGCCACGGCTGGGAAACCGGCGGCACCGACGACAAGTACCAGCGCTGGGACATCAGCAGGACCGGCAGCTCGGAGGACGGCCGCGACGACTACCGCAACGAAATGAACGGCATGGGCTTCATCGTCGAGATCGACCCCTACGACAAGGCCCGCACGGCCAGAAAGCGCACCGGGCTGGGCCGCTTCGGTCACGAAAGCGCGGCCTTCGGCAAGGTCATTGCGGGCCAGCCGGTGAGCGTCTACATGGGCGACGACTCGCGCGGCGAGTACATCTACAAGTTCGTCTCCAACGCCCTGTGGAGCGCCGCCGACGCGAACGCCGCCGACCGCATGGCCGTGGGCAACAAGTACCTCGACGACGGCAAACTGTACGTCGCCCGATTCAACGCCGACGGCACGGGAACATGGGTCGAACTGGCCCTGGGCAACAGCACCATTGCAGGCTACGCCAGCTACCGGTTTGCCGACGCGGCGGACATCGCCATCAACACCCGCCTGGCAGCGGACGCCGTGGGCGCAACCCGGATGGACCGCCCCGAGTGGAGCGCCGTAAACCCCGCGAACGGCGAGGTCTACTTCACGCTCACGAACAACAAGGACCGCAGCGCCAACCCGGGCAGCGGCCAGCACGCGCTCGACGCGGCCAACCCCCGGGCGTATACGGACATGAAGGGCACGAGCAAGCAGGAGGGCAACCCGAACGGCCACCTGGTGCGCCTGAAGGAAGGCGCGTCGGTAACGGGCTTCGCCTGGGACGTGTACCTGTTTGGCGCCGAAGCCGGCGCGGACAAGACCCGGATCAACCTCTCCGCGCTCACGGACGATCAGGACTTCTCCAGCCCCGACGGTCTGGCCTTCAGCAAGGCCACCGGAATCTGCTGGATCGAAACCGACGACAACGCCTACACCGACGTGAGCAACTGCATGCTGCTGGCCGCCGTTGCCGGCCAGGTGGGCGACGGCGGCAAGAAGACGCTGAGCTACACCAAGACCGACGGCAGCAAACTGGACATCGTCACCCCCGTAGGCAAGCCCGCGACGGCGGACACGCTCAAGCGCTTCCTCGTCGGACCCAAGGGCTGCGAAATCACCGGCTGGGCCGAAACGCCGGACGGCAAGACGATCTTCGTCAACATCCAGCATCCCGGCGAGGACACCGGCGCAGCAAATCTGACCGACCCCGCCAAGTACCAGAGCCAGTGGCCTTCGAACGTGGGCTACGGCGCAGGCAAGCGGCCCCGGTCGGCGACCATTGCGATTACCAAGAACGACGGCGATCGTATTGGGACTTGATGGGGTGGCCGGGGTGGCTGGCGGTCCGGGGCGAGCGATCAATTCGTGTGGCAGTAGCGCTTCGGGGGCGATCCACGGGTTTATCGGACTGTCGTAGAAGCCGACGATGCTATGCTGCGAGGCCAAATAAGGATGAAGGGTGCAAATGGACCGAGAACTATTCAGCAAGGAGCGATTTTGCAAAGAAGCAGTCCCGAAGTACCGTTGCCCACGATGTGACTCGTTTCTTACGATGAGCAATCTTGTCAACAAGGAGACTGCGGAAGCCAAGGCCGACCTCGCGAACCCGGAAGCTGATCATGACAGGGTGGAAAGAACTTTCAGAGCCGACTTCACTTGTGAGAAGGAACAGTGCGGCGAGGTCGTCTTCTGTGTCGGGAAAGGCCTCGACTGTGCATGGTCATGGTATGATTCTTCGGATAATGGGACGGACTCAGGATGGGCGTGGGCGGAAGAACTAATACCAACTTTCTTTCAACCGCACCTTATGATGTTTGTGGTTCCGGAAAATACGTCTGAAAGTGTCCGAGGCTGTGTTCATGCTTCTTTCAGAGTATTTTTTTCGAGTCCTGGAAACGCCCTCAATGAACTTCGGAATGCGCTTGAATCCTTAATGGATCATCTACAGGTAGCCCGCAAGATCCGTGATACTCGCAAACCACTATCGTCTGAGACGCAACCATTGCGAAAGCTATCATTACACGAGCGCATTGAACGCCTGCCAAAGGAACACGCTGGGTACAAGAGTCTTTTGCTGGCACAAAAATGGATAGGCAATGCCGGTACGCATGGTGATCCTATCAAGCGTGACGATGTCTTGGACGGCTACAAACTTCTGGAACACGTTCTTGATGGCATATTCTCGCTTCATCCGATGGCTACCAATATAAACGAGAACAAAGCTCCCCAGTCAATATCACGAGAGAGGGAGGCGACCCTCTCCCTTTTTCGCGAATCTGAAACTTATACAAAGTAACAACTTACAGATTCTGATCGCCATGCGAGTTATTCATGTCGACCCTATATAAAAAGCCGCTAGGCACCAATCCATTTCGATATACACAAACCCCCTGAACCTGAAGCTCGCGACAGAACCTGATGCCAGCGGCAAAGTCAAGAATGCGTTGCATTTCCAGCCAGATGGTCTTGACTCCGGGCTCACCAGCGCACTTTCGCGCAAGAAAGCCCCCCAGCCTGGCAATCAGCCGTACCACCTCGTTGAGCGTGGGCGGTTACTTGGGCAACTCTTGCTTGTTCAGGATGTACGCCGCTTTCCATTCGTCGGGCTCGAACATCAGCTGCGCATCCAGTTGCGGGCAACTGCGCCCCAGCCGCATCAGCCGGGCAATGCGCCACGCTCCCACCATGGGGGGACTTATGTATAACGAGATGTGCTTAGCCGGTTCACCGCCGGTTTGGAAGAGCCAGTGATCGGGCGAGATCGCGCGCCTCGGCCTGAACATTTTCCTGCATCGCAGATGTCAAGTCGCGGATCTTGTGGGCCGTTTCGACTACGGCCGCGTGGCGCTCCTGCCATGCCTTGCGATCCTGGCTGGGGGTGCGAAGAAGGTGCTCTTGCTGACCCCAAAAGATGTTTGCCTTTCCATAAACGAGCAGCATCGACTGCGACATCTCGGGATAGTAGATATCCACGATGCTCAAAGCCGAAGCCATCATCGAACAGAGTTCCCGATAGCGTTGTCGGAACACAGGAATCTCCAGATTCTCCTCGGCGCTCATGTAGCTCATCGTTTGAGAATTCTCGAACTCAACGCGAGAGAGAATTTGGTGAAGTTCAGAGAGCTTCCCGCGCCGCGCTGTGACATCCTCGGTCAGACGCGAGTTCGTCATCTTGTCCGCGTGAATCCGCAAGTCCTTATCTGCATTGATGCGCGCAACGCGCTCTTGCCCTTTGGTCACCAACACTGCAGCGAACAATGTGAAGAAGGCCCCTATCACACTGCCAACCAGGGCCGTAAAGGCCGGGTTTGTGAATTCCAACATGCTTTTTGTTTCGATTTTGATTCGGTAAGACATTGATGCGCCGCCACGCGCCGCAATCACTCATTGTTTGAATAAGCCACCATTATCGATATATTGGCGGCGCGACTTTGTTTGTTCGAGAACAGGCCGCTCCTGCGGTCGTAGCTCTCGCTTGCCTGGCCGTGCTCGGTCGTCGCGTTCTGGACCGTGATGTCGTTGTTCGCGATCAGACTCGCCTGGCCACCCGCGGCAATCGTCGCGCCCACTGCGGTGATGTTGCCCTGCCCATCCGCCTTGGCGCCGCTGGCAATCAGGCTGGCGTTGCGCCCGGCAGTGAAGACGCCGCCGACGAGGGTCTCGTTGGTCTGGGCGGCGCGGTGGTAGGCATTCTTGCGCGCGTTCTGCAGATCGATGCTCAGGCTGTCCTTGGCCGCTTCGATAGATATGTTGCGCGCCTGGACCGTCAGATCGGTCCCCGCAGTGGCATTCGTTCCGCTGAAGTGCGCGTCGCCGGCTGCCGTGATGCTCAGGGCCTGGCCGGCATTGAGCGTCGTCAGCTGCTGCGTCGTCGCGGCGCTGTGGAAC
>NZ_AFAL01000958.1 GCF_000193225.1 Verminephrobacter aporrectodeae subsp. tuberculatae At4
GGCCTGGCGCCGCGCCACGTCCGACCGGTCCGGCAGCAGCGGCAGCGCGGTGTAACTGCGCACGCCGTCCTCGCCCACTGCTGCGAGCAGGGTGCCGTGGCGCGCGAGCAAGCGCAGCGCATCGTGCGTCACGCTGCTGCCTGGCCCCAGAAGGATCGTGGACACTGCTTGGTGCGGGATCTGGTCCATGAGCGGCGTCAGGCTGTTGCGCCCGCGCAGAAAGTGCAGACAGCCATCGACCACGCACAATTCGCCGCGCGACAGCCACAGCAGGCCATGGCGGTCCGCGTGCGGGATGCGCGCCGTCTCCAGCCCCAGCCGTCCCTTGAGCATGGCGCCCGCCCTCAGGTGGCCCGACTCAGCAACAGCATGCCAAAGCCAAAGGCACGGTGCCGGGCCACGCCGCGCGCGAGCAATTGCGCAAACGCCGCCGGGTCCAGTACGCGCAGATGGCCTTTGAGGAGGGCATCCGGTCCGTCGCTCACGTGGCCATGCCGCGCCGCCTGAGCGGACGTCGCCTGCGTGCGCCGCACGATTTGCTGGCGCTGGTAGCCAGCCAGGTGCACGTCGTCGAGCAGTTCGACCGCGCCCTGCCAGGGCTCGCGCGCCGCGCCCTCCCGTGGCGCCAAGTGCTCGCGCAGCCATTGCACGTAGACGGTCTGGCGGTTCAGCGGCGCGCCCTGCGCTTGCTCCACGGCGTGCAAAAAGGCGTCGCGCTCGCCCTTGGCCGCACGCACCGTGGCCCGCAGTCGCACCTCGAAGCCCAGCACCTGACCCGCCGGCCAGTGTGTGGGAAACGGGCGCAGGCGGTAGCCTGCGTGCTGGTCGTTCGCGCCCAGGCCCAGCGTCTGGGCCGCCAGCGGGTCGGCCAGCGCCACCTGTGCACGCATGGCGTCGGCATCCAGCGGCGTGTAGGCCAGCAGGCCCTGGTGTTCGTCGAGGTAGCGAAAGGGTTGCGGCGCTGCCTGGCCGAAGGCCGCGCGCAGCAGGCCGTGCAGGGCGTCGCCCAGGTCGGACGCTTGCCGCTCGTGCCGCGCATGGTGACGCGCCACCCAGGCCGCGAGCAGGCGCGCGTCGGGCCGGGTGTGCAGCAGGTGCAGGGACGGCGTGCTCATGCCGCCGCCTCCGCGCGCAGCCGGCCTTCGCGCACCGGGCGCCAGCCGCCGTGCAGGCCGCTGGTCCAGTTGCGCTCGTCGCACAGGTCGCTGCGGCGGTCGCTCGGCAATGCGCCCTGGCCGTCCGGCCACTGCGCGCGCCAGCCCTGCGCGTTCGCCGGCAAATGCCGTGACCAGGCCTGCAGGGCACCGAGCACGTGCTCGGCCTCCTGCCAGCCTGCGACCAAGCGTCCTGCGGGAAGACAGGGCTTGCGGCCGATGAACAGGGGGCGCATGGGGCGGTCCAGTGCGGAGGCGATGGCGTCCAGCGTCGGGGCCTCGTCGCAGGGTGCGAGTTGCAGCGCGACCCAGGCCGTGACTTCTGCATGGTAGTGGCGGTAACGCAGGTGCGGCCCTGCGTAGGAGCCCAGCCCGCCACGCCGTTCCTCGGGTTGGCCCCAGGTGGTCCAGGCCGTGTCGGCAGCGCCGAGTTCCGCCGTCTGGAAGTCCACCAAGCGGGTGCTCATCGCCGTGTCTGCGGATCGTGCCATGGGCTCCAGCACGGTGCCCATGCGCAGCCGTTGCTGCAAGCGGTTGTGCAGCGCGTCGTCGCCCCGGTCCCAGCCCAGTGCGTTGGCGATCAGGCCGGTGAGCATGGACAGCGCCGGAAAGTCCCGGATCACCCCCTGGTTGTCAATGCTCTCGCCGCCAAAGGCGATCAGCGGCGACGCCAGGCGCAGCATCAGATGCTGCGCCATGTCAAGCCTCCGCGCGCGTGACGGCGTTCTGCGCCCAATTGGCCAGCGCCCCGAGCGCCAAGCGCTGCGCGCCAGGAACCTGCACCGCGTCCACCGCGAGGTAGCGCCGCGCGAGCGGCGCTCCGTAGGCCGCGTCCAACTGCGCGATCTCGTCGGCAATGCGCTCGACGGCCGCCCTGCGCAACGCCGGCTGGTTCTGTGGCAGTGCGTTCTGGAACGCGCCGGCAAGACTGCGCGGCTGCCAATCGCCGGCTTCGAGCAGCATGAATTTCGCCCACTCGAAAGGGGCCGTCGAGCCGCGCTTGGCGCCGGGGCTCACGGTGGCCACGAGGTGCAGCAGGTGTTGCACCACGCGGCCGGCCAGGGCGCGCTGCTCGGGTGCGACACGGGTCCAATCCCCGGCGTTCACACCTTCCAGGTTGGCCACGAGCTGCGGGACGTCGACGACCACATAGCCGTAATACAAACCGCTGGTCAGCTCGGTGTCGAAGATGCCGGCCGAACCGGTTTCGCCCGCTTCCCGCGGCAGGTCGTCGACCACGGTGAAATAGTCGTTCTCGACTTGCTCCTCGTGCACGGTGAAGGAGTGCGCTACATAGACCGCAGCGTCGCGGCTGGCGAGCACGTCGGAAGTGACCATGCGGCCAAACAGTGCGGACTCCAGGCCGCTGCCCAAGCGCAGCGCCTCAATGTTCTTCTTCTCGTCCTTGAGAAAGCCGTCGATCGCTGCCTTGAGCGCCTTCTCGTCGCTGTGCTTGGCGGCCAGGGTTTTGCAGCGCCCTACCAGATAGTTGATCTCGGCGTAGCCGAGCAGCACGGCTTGCCCCGTCTCCAGCGCGTCCTCGCCCTTGCGGTCCTTGCCCTTGTCCAGCAGGCCGGCTGCACGCAGGCCCTCCGCTGCCTGTTGTGCCTGCGCCTCGGCCACTCCGGCGGCGACCAACTGGTCCCGGATCAGGCGCAGCGTGTTGCGCGAGCGCACGGCCATGGGAACTTCCAAGCGTTTGAGCGCAAAGGCATCGTCGGCCATGCGCCAGTGGCGCTTGAGGCACTGCGAGGAAATGCGCGTGCGCATCTTGTCCCCATAGGGCAGGCGCTTGGCCAAGCCCGTGTCGTCACGATTGAGCAGCGCGGCGGGGTAGTTGTGCAGCGTGTGGATTTGGAGAAAGCGGGGCAGTGTCATGGTGGATTTTCCAGAAATTCATGGGGATCATTAGGCATTCGCGGCTCGAGCTGCCGGGCCGCGAAGTACGAGTAGGCAATGTGCATGCGCAACTGCTCGGCCCGTTCTGCGTCACCGGGCTGGCTGCTGCCCTCCTTCAGAACCAAGTCGCCGAGTTCGCGCCAGTTCGGCCGCACGTCCCTGGAAGCCAATAGCCGCAGGATGCGTGGCAGCAACTGCCGAAAGGCCTCGCCTCTGGCCGTGAGCAACCGGGTCACGCGGGACTCGCTCACATCCGCATTGGCAAGCTGCTTGCCAAGACGGCCGGCGCCGTCATGCCCCGCCAGTGCCACGCCATGGACAATGAGTGTCCAGCGCAGCCAGGTCTCGGCACGCCAGGTTTCCGGCTGCAGGCCGGTGGACAGCAGCGCGCGGGATAGCGCCGCAAGCTCGTGCGGGCGCAGGGCATCGGGGTCGAGCCGCGCCAGCGCCGCGCGGTCTCCGGAGCCGGCGCGCTGCATATGCGCTGCCAGCGCGGCGTAGGGGTTGCTGCGCTGCCTGGTGGCCTCGGCTTTGTTTGCAGTGGCTGCGTCGATGGGGTTTTCATCATGCATGGTGTTGTGTCCGATCCGTGTCGCCGGGGTGCGACCGGGCGTAGTGGTCGGCCAGATCCGGCAGCTTTGACCGCAGGCCGCGCACGTGCCAGAGCGCGACTGCGCGGGCCTTGTAGCGCTGCATGCCGCTGCGCGGGCCGGCGTTGAAGGACTGGGTCAGCACGCGTTCGGCACGCTTCTCCAAACCCCGCAACCAGCATAGGCGCAGCTTCAGGCGGTCGGCGTCGTCTGCTTCGGCCTCCTGTGCCAAGTCGTCGAAGAAGCGGGAGTCTTCGTTCGCCTCGAAGGGTTGTGTGAAATGATCCACCTTCGCCTTGTCATTGTTGCTGGGGCTGTCGTTGTAATTGCGGATCGCAAACAGAGTCACCAGCGCATGCCGCAGCAGCTTGCGCATTTCGGAGATGACAGCAATGCGCTGCTTGGCTATTGTTGCAACGTCCACGCGCTGCGGTCCGAGGCCGAGGAGGCTTCGGCGCAGTTTGGGCGAGATGGGAATGCGCCGCTCGTGGTAGCCCTCGGTCCTTCCCTTGCCACGCGTTCCACGCGCTATCACCTGCACAAGGACTTGCAGCGTCGCGTCCCGGGGCCAGCCATCGAGTCGCCAGGCCGCACCATGCTCGTAGTCTCCGCCCGTCAGCAGTTTGGTCATGAGCTCGTATGTGAAGTCATCCCTTGTCTGAACCGTCAGCGCCTTGCCTTTGGCTCTGTTCACCGGGGTCCAGGGATCGCCTGTGCGGCCATTGCGCTCCTTGCCGGCCACGCGCGACACCTCGCTGACAGTTTTGCGGGCAAGCAGCACACCGCCTGCATCGTCCAGCCGCACACGCTGGCAGACCTCAATGTACAAGGGGTCAAGCGTTTGCATGGAGAGCGACTCCGTTCCCGACCAGGGCAGCAGCCACAGCAGCGCATGGCCACCTTCGGCCATCAGTTCCTGCTGCTCTGCAATGACGGTCCGCTTCATGAGCAGCGTTTGCAGATCGGCCGTCCAGCGTGCTCCCCAGCCCTCTCCTGCCGGCACCACGCCCACGCCAGGGCGATTGGCAAGGCCACCGTCCATGCGTGAGATGCCGTAGTTCTTTCTTCCCAGGAAACCCCCTTGCGTTTGCAGGCTGAGCAGCGCGAACAGCCAATCGTCGGGCTCGCTGCGCCGGGCCCGGGCCCGCGCCGATTTGAGGTCGTGGTTCTTTGACGTAACCAGCATGTCCAACTCGTCGGCAGCATGCAGCACGTTCTTCCAGTCCGTGACCCGCTCACCCGGTACGGCTGCCTGCAGCAGCGCTGGCCGCCCGGGAAGTGCGACCAGGCACCAGGCGGCGCCGTCTGCATCGTCCGGTGTCAGCCCGAGCAGTGCGGCGCGCCATGGGGGCGCTTCGGTCCAGGGCTGCGTCTGCCCGGCGCGATGCAGGGCAATGGCCCCCAGTTGCGCGAGGAATGCGTGCCAGGGGTGGCGCTGGTGGGGCCGCAGGGCCGGGAAGTCGCGCACCCTGTCGGCCGCCATGGCGGCCAGCAGTTCGGGCAGGCTGCTGCGCTGCAGGTCGCCATGGGCCGTGCAGCGCCAGCGGATCAGGCTGTCGTCCAGCAGGTTCCAGCGCAGGCCGGGGGAGGGGCTGTGATGCGGCGTCATCTGGGTGTTATTCGTCAGGGTTGGTTGCAATGCGCTCCAAACCCAAGCGACTGTAACTGTATTGTGCCGTCCCCAAATGGAAGCTGAAACCCTTGCCTTCGTCCAGCAGCTTCAGGTCTTCGACCTGCGCCTCGGTCGGCAAGGCGTGGGCAAGCAGGTGGTGCCGGATGGCCAGTTGCGCGACCGCTTGGCCAAACGGGCCGGGTACCGGCGGGTCGAAGCTGACGATGCGGTCAGCCGCGCCGATGCGGCTGCCAATGCGGCCTTCATCCGGGAACCGCATGTCTTCCAAGGCTTGCTCCACCGATAGCGCATGCAGGTTGGCCATGGTCTTGGTGGCTTCGAGCGCGCCTTTATACTTGTTGCCGAAATTCTCCCAGGATTTGCCCATTTCCTCGGCGATCGCGGTCAACGCTTCGGGGTGCGTTGCCCGTTCGACCAGCATGCGGTTGTCCGCCGGGATGTGGCGCGTGGGCTCGGCCATGACCAGGCGCCGCGTGGCTTCGAGCACGCGCAGGTCCACGTAGACCCCGGCCATGGAATCGCCCTGGATGCGGATAGGACCCAGACCATGGCGCTGGCGCTGGAGCAGCGGCGCAAGATCGTCTCCCGGCGGGGTGAGCACCCAGGCGCGTGGATCCTCGAAGCCAGCCGGGCGCTGCTCGCCGGGGGCGTCGGCGCTGGGCCGCGCATGGCGGTGCAGGCGACCCAGGCGCTGCAGCAGAACGTCCATGGGGCACAGGTCGGTGATGAGCAGGTCGGCGTCGATGTCCAGGCTTTGCTCCAGCGTCTGCGTGCCGATGACGACCAGGCCGCCACGCGGCGCGCGCCGCTTGCCGATCTGGGCCTGCACCTCGGCGTCGAGCAGTGGCCGGTCCTGGCGGCTGAAGCGGCTGTGGTGCAGCGTGCTCGTGCCGGCGAGCTTGAACAGGCAGTCCAGACCCTGCTCCGCGGCCAAGGCTTCCACGGCCCGCAGCGTGGCGATCGCCGCGGGCACGGTGTTGCGCACCACCAGCACGCGCGCTCCCGCGGCGCAGGCCTGCACTGCCAGCGTGGCGATGCGCTGCGGCTCATCGATCAGGTCCAGCGTCTGCCAGTGCACGAGCTTGTGCCGCGGATTGCCCTGCACGGGCCGCAGGACCGGTCCCGCGGCGGACCCGTGGCCGATGGCCGGATAGGGCTTGGCCAGGGCGCAGTCCAGGGAAGGCAGCGTGGCGGCGCCGCTGCTGCCGCTGCCAATGGCCAGGTAGCGCGAGCGCGCCGACGCACCCAGCGTGGCCGAGAGCAGCAGTGCCTGGCCGCCATACGCCACATGGGTGCGCAGCAGGCGTTCGAGCAGGCGCGTCATGTAGGCGTCAGAGGCATGCACCTCGTCCACCACCAGCAGGCTGCGCGCCAGCATGGCCAGGCGCAGGTGCGCGTGCCTGGTTTGCAGCGCGCTTAGCAGGGCCTGATCCACGGTGCCCACGGCAATGGTCGCGGCCAGGCAGCGCTTGGGCGACTCTGCCGCCCAGCGGCGCTCGGCCTCGTCGGCGCCGGGTGCGTCGGACCACAGCACGCAGAAGTCGGGCAGCGCGGTGGCGGTTTGCCCGTCGGCCGCCGGGTAGCCCGGCAGGGCGCGCACGGTCACGGGCGGATCGCGCGGCCAGACGCGCCGTACGAAGGCCAGCACCCGCTCGTACAACTGCGTGGCGGCCACGCGCGTGGGCAGGGCAAAGTACAGCGCGTCCACCTGTCCTGCGCGCCACAGGGACAGGAAGCGCCACAGTGCGGCCTCGGTCTTGCCGCTGCCGGTTTCGGCCTCCAGGACGACGACCGGGCCAAGCCCCGCGTCGGCCAGCGCAAGCTGCATCGGCCGTGGGGTCGGCACGTCGAAGGCCTGTGCAAAGTCAAAGCCGGTCGCCGCGACACGCGCGGCGCAATCGCCGACGTCCAGGCCGACGGCGCGCAGCGCATGCCGCGCGCGTTCCGGCGCCGTGGCCGAACGGTCTTCACCTGGCCGGGTGTACGGATGAAAGCCTTCGCGCGTGTCCGATCCCAACCAATCGGCCAACTGCACCAGGCCGGCAAACAGGTGGACGAACTCGGGCTTGTCCGGCAGTTCGGGAGCGTGCTCGGCGAATGCGCGCGGGAAAATCCGCTGCATGCAATGTCCCATCGCTGCGACAGTCTCTGCGGGGTCGTAGATAAGGTTCTGCCCATCGTGCACGGGTTGCCAGATCGATTCGGAGGCAATGTCGGTGACCGGGCGCCCATGGTGGCTGATGCTGGCGTGCAGCAAGGCCCAGGTGTCGCCCCATGTGTTCATTTGCAGCAGGGGCAAGCCTTCGCGGATCCTCGGTGCAGCCGCCATGGAATGGGTGAACAGGGCCCATCCCTGCGCGCTGTGACCAGGCTTCTTCGGCACCGTCCAATAGCGCGGACGCTCGGCATGCTCCCAATAGCATCCCTGAAAGCCCGTATTGGCTTTCCCGATGTCGTGCAGGAAAGCGATGGCCCCGAGGCGTTCCACGTCTGTGGCTTGAAGCGGCCGGCCTGCTGCGGCCTCCAGGGCGCGGCGAACACCGGCCGTTGCACACAGCGCGACGAACACGCTGGCAACGTCGATCTGGTGATCGAGCAGCGGATGGATCGCCGGTGGCTGACCCGGCGATGGGTGGCGAGGCTTCTTGCCCCAGGCAATCCATCCTGCAACGGGCAGCAAGCCGTCACCGGCGGGAAGGGAAGGTGTTTCGTTGATCGCCACTGTCAATCTCTCCTGTGTGGACAAGTCCGCATTTGTCTCATACGCCCAAGTATTGCTCCAGCAGCTCCGGCTGCGCGCGCAATGTATCCGAACTGCCCTCGAAAACGATTCGCCCCTTGAGCAGGATGATGTTGCGCTCGGTGATCTGCGTGAGCTGCTTCCAGTTCTTGTCCACGATCACGCTGCCCATGCCGCTGTGCTTGATGAGGCTACAGATGCGCCAGATTTCGCGGACGATCAGCGGGGCCAGGCCTTCCGTGGCAGGGCGGCTGCGCGGCGCGCGACTGGGCTGCCAGGCGCAGGTTCTCGTGCACCGTGAGCGGCAAGAAGATATTCGTCTTCTGGTAGCTGCGCCCCAGGCCCTGGCGCGCGATGCGCTCGGGCGCCCATCCGGTGACCTCGGTGCTGCCCAGATGCACCTGGCCCGACGTGGGCGCCAGCTCGCCCGAGAGCAGGTTGGTCAGTGTGGACTTGCCCGCGCCGTTGGGGCCGATCACGGCGTGGATGCGGCCATGCCACAGGTCCACGGACACGCCGTCAACGGCGGCCAGCCCGCCGAAGCGCCGGGTCAGCTGGCGCGCGCGAAGCAGTGCCTCAGCCATGGCGCTGGCCGAGCATGCCCAGCAGACCGCGTGGCGCGACCATGACCACCAGCACGAATCACCTTGTTTTCCCCGTTCTCGACCCGGCGCAGATAGATGTCCTGTACCGGGTTGTGCGCGCGGCTCATGCGCCACTTGCCGCGCGGGCTGTCGATCACGGCAGCCTCGAGCGCCTTGTACAGGGCCGGTTTCGCCGACAAGTCGCCCTTGACGGCGTTCGCGCCTTGCACCAGCAGCAGGCCGGTGTCGTAGCCCTGCACCGCGTACACGTCGGGCTGGCTGCGGAAGGTTTTCGCGTACTCCAGCCGGAACTGCTTGTTGCGCGGCGTGTCCAGCGAGTCGCTGTAGTGCATGGTGGTGATGATTCCTTCGGCCGCGGGGCCGGCGGCGTCCAGCATCCCCTCGGTGAGGAAACCCGAGCCGTACAGCGCAATCTTGTTCTTCAGGCCCGCAGCCACGTAGTCGCGGATGAATTTGGCCGCGCCGCCGCCGGCAAAGAAGCAGGCGACCGCGTCGGGCTTGAGCGCAGCGATCTCGGTCAGCAAGGCCTGGAATTCGACGTTCGGAAAGGGCAGACCGAGTTCCTTGACGATGCTGCCACCCGCGGCCGTGTAGCTCTGCTTGAAGCCTTCGAAGGCCTCGTCGCCCGCGGCGTACTTCCAGGTGATCCAGACGGCCCTGCGGTGGCCCCTGTCCACCATGGCCTTGCCCAAGGCCAGGGTGGGCTGGGCGTTGCTGAACGACGTGCGAAACACATTCGCGCAGCACAGGGCCCGGGTCGCCGCATGCACGCCGGCGTTGGGGATCAGGTTGAGCACGCCAGTGTCGCGTGCGACCTTTTGAATGCCCATCTGCACGCCCGAATGCACGGTGCCAATGAGCACGTCCACCTTGTCGCGCTGCACGAGTTTGCTCGCGTTCTCCACGCCCTTGCCGGGCTCGGATTCGTCGTCCACCTTGAACCACTCGATCGCGCGCCCGCCAAGCAGGCCGCCTTGCTGGTCGATGGCCATGCGCACCCCGTTTTCGATGGCCACCCCCAACTGGGCGTAGGTGCCGGTATACGGCAGCATCAGGCCCACCCGGACCCTGCCGCTTTGCGCGCGTGCGCTGGAGGGCCGCAGCAGGCCCGTGGACGCGGCGCCCACGAGGACGGCGCTGCGGCTGATGACGAGGCGGCGGGTGGTCATGGGGATGGCTTCCTGGTGCGGCGGCTCATTTCACGACCATGAGCAGCAGGGCGACGATGAGCAAGGTGGTGGCGAGCGTGCCCATGGCGTTCCAGCGACTCGCCAGGCGCCAGTACGCGGCGGGGATCTCGCCGCTGACGCCGAAGGCCTCGGCCAGTTTGCCCTGCTTGTGCTGGATGGGAACGAGGACCGCCACCCAGATGGTGGCCGAGGCGTAGAAGCAGACTTGGGCCCAGAAGATCCAGGGGGTCTGAAGGGTGTTGAGTTTGAGGTGCCAGGCATGGACGTAGCCGCCGATGGCCAGCAGGGCGGCGCCGACCGCGGTGAATACCTTGTCGGTGAGCGTGACCAGGCGCTGCGAGAAGGCCAGCACCTTCGGGTCGCGGCTGCGGTCGGCCATCAGCTTCCAGAAGAAGGTGACGATGGTATTGCCCAAGAAAATGACGCAGCCCAGGATGTGGAGCGCAAGCCACCACCGTGTCTGTTCCATGCTTGTGTTTCTTTTTGGCGGTTGGACGGGAGAGCGCGAAGGGCGGTGCGCCCTCGACCAGGGTCGGCTGGAATGGGCCGATAGGCAAGCCATGATACACCACGGTACAATCGCCAAGTTTTGCTCAGCGCTTGTCTGTCCATTGAAGAAGAAGCCCGAGGAAGCCGTTTCCCACGGCCCCCGCCTGGTCTGCACTCCCGGGTGCAGCGACTCCCACCGCCCGCAATGCACCGTGTGCCGAGCCCCGACCACGCCACCGTTGCGCCGTGGTGGGTACCAGGCGTTCAGCGCCGATCACAGTTTGTTTTGAAAAGAGAGAAATGGCCAAAGAGGAACTCATTGAAATGCAAGGCTGTGTGACGGAAGTCTTGCCTGACTCGCGCTTTCGCGTCACGCTGGACAACGGTCACCAACTGATCGCCTACACCGGCGGCAAGATGCGCAAGCACCATATCCGCATCCTGGCGGGGGACAAGGTGTCGCTGGAGATGTCGCCCTACGACCTCTCCAAGGGCCGCATCACCTTCCGCCATCTGGCGGGCCGTGGCCCCGGGCCGTCGGGCAACCGCTGATGCATCTGCTGCTTGGCCATGGGTTTTTTTCAGACCCATGCGCCCCATGGACTGATTCCTGGGGGGAGGGCCGGGTTAGAATGCCGACCGTCGGAGCGTAGCGCAGCCTGGTAGCGCATCTGCTTTGGGAGCAGAGGGTCGCGAGTTCGAATCCCGCCGCTCCGACCATCTTTTTTTGAAAACCGATTGCAGCGTAGGGGCAGGTCACCCTGCACGGGCCCGCCTTGTTGCCAGCCACGCCAAGGCCAGACCGGTGACTGCGATTGGCAGCAGGGAGCCGGCATTGAGCAGGGCTCCGGTCACCAGCACTTCACTGTTGCCATTGCAGCAGGCGAATGGCGCAGTGCAACTACTACTCTTGGTCGATGGAGAAACCCTGTTTGACGATCTGCAAGCAGACCGATCCGCTAACCGGAAACGGCCTTGCCTGCGGGGTATAGCATTGGCAGGCGGCGTTCATTTGGGCGCAACCCGCTGGCGCGGTGGGCGCGAAGTCCTGCAAACGGGCCACGCGCCCGGCAGCGTCTCCGTCGGCCGGGGGCGCGCGCTGCGGCCGCGCTGCATCTGTCGCGGTTGCGACTT
>NZ_AFAL01000957.1 GCF_000193225.1 Verminephrobacter aporrectodeae subsp. tuberculatae At4
GCCCGGCGTCGGGAAAACGACCGACTGCTGCGCGCGGTTGCAGCGTGGAGCCGAGTCCGGCGTCTACGGCGGCCATGAGCATGGAGAGCGAATCGACCTCGAGAACCACGTTCGGGCAGACCCCGGCGCGGGCCAGGGCTGCGTCCAGGGTATGGCGCAAACCGTGCGTACCGGTCGGCAGTATCAAGGGCTCGTGCGCCACGTTGGCCAGGGTCAGCGTGGCGGGGATTTTCTCCGGGCGCGCGCGGGTGCAGATCAGGAAAATGTCCTCGTCCATCAGCGGCCGTTCCTGCGCGAGCCGGCTGCCCGGTCCGGGGGGGCGCCGGTCAAACAAAATGGCCATGTCCAGCGTCCTGGCGCTGAGCATGGTCGTCAGATGACCCGACAGGCCTTCGACCAGATGCAGTCGGACGTCGGGATAGCGCTCGCGCATGGCGCGCATCAGCGGCAGATCCAGCATGGCGGCCGTCGTGGGGGCCAGGCCCACGCTGACGGTCCCCGAGAGCCTGGCCTGCCGGGTCACCCGAACCGCTTGATCCGCGTGCCGCAAAGTCAGCTGGGCCTCGTGAAGGAAGGCCATCCCGGCCTCGGTCGCGACAACGCCCCGGGAACTGCGCTGCAACAGGCGCGCGCTCAGTTCCCCCTCCAGTCGGCTGATTTGCTGGCTCAGCGCCGACTGGACCAGGTCCAGATCGAGCGCTGCACGGCTCATCGAGCCCAACTCCACAATGCGCACGAAGTAGCGCAGTTGACGCAATTCCATATTCTTCGATGGGTAGTTGACATTTGACGCAGCCGCCACGGCATCCGGCGGCAGTTGTTTGAGCGCCGGGACATGTTGCTGCCGGGCCCGGCCAGTCTCCGCGCTGGCACAGTTTTTCTCCTTATATCATTTGCGGGGCAGGACAATAGCGCCTTGCGAGGCGCTGCACTGCAACCGCGCTGCGTTACCGAAAATGCATTTCCATGGAGAGAAACGTATGAAGAGCATGATGGGTTTTCTCGAGAAGGCCGGGCTTGTCCGCGCCATCGACGGAGGGGGTGGTGCCGACGGAGCGCCCGCCGAGACCACCGACTTCCAGGTCGATCCCGCGCCGGAAGTTCTGCCGGTATCGAAGGAACCCATGGCTCCGGTGGAGGAGCAGATCGCACTGAGCCTGCCCGACGTTTACGCTGCGGCTGGCGTTCCGGTTTCGGTCTATCCGGCGGAAAAGCTGCTGCGCCTGGTCAACGGTCTGAAGGAACTGCCCCAGGCCACGGTGCGTGCCGCGGTCGCTGCGGTGGATGAATCGGACGACACCTGGAGCATCGAAGACCCGATCCGCGACGCGCACTTCAAGATCCAGGCGCTGGCGGCGCACGCCAATGCGCTGCGCGCCGGCATCGAGCAGGCCGACGCCGAGACCCTGGACCGGATCACGGCGGTCAAGGCGCGCGAAGAGGCGACCGTCGCGGACATCCGCGCGCAGATCACCCGCCTCGAAGAATTGATGGGCCGGGAAATCGCCCGCTCGATCCAGGAGCAGGCCGACCTTGGCGCCGCCCTGAGCAGCAAGCGCGAAGCCGCAAACCGGCTGATCGAGCAAACGGTCGTGACGGGCAACGAATTCAAGCTGCTGGTGGCCCCGTTCCAGCGCTCCGCGGCGCCAGCTGCCGCAGAAGATCCGGCACCCCCGAAGCCAAGCGCTGCTGCCTGAGCGCGGGCAACCCCGAACACCACACCTGGAGAAATCAATGAGCAAATACCAAGCGGGCCCGGCTGCCAAAGGCATCTTCGTCGTGATCATCATCGCGGCGCTGGCTGCCGTCGGCTGGAACTTCTTCCTCAAGGAACGGTTCGCCAAAAAGGACGCCGAACAAGCGCAGATGGCCAACGCCGTCAGTGGCACCTCGAATGCGGGCGCGTACAGCGGCCGCGCGGCCGCCGTCCCGTCGGTGCCGGCGAACCCCAACGCCGCCCTGGGCACGCCGGGCAACCCGCTGAAGGTCAGCCTCGTGAGCTTCCACGGCTACGCTCCCGGCCTGTTGGCCAACGGCAACAGCCTGAAGACGGCGGCGGGATCGATCTACGCGCGCCTGGGTCTGAGCGTCGAATTCGTCATCAACGACGACATGCCGGCGATGACGACCCTGTTCGAGTCGAAGGCGGCGCAGTGCGTGTGGCGCACGTCCGACTTCTGGGCGCAGGAACAGCCGAACCTGCGCAACTCGGGTCACGACGCCAAGGCCGTGATGCTCGTGGACAACACGCGCGGCGGGGACGCCATCATCACGCGGGACCCGTCGATCAAGCGCGTGGAAGACTTGGCCGGCAAGTCCGTCGCCCTGGTGCAGTTCACGCCGTCGCACGGCATGCTGATCGACGCCATCGAGAATTCCTCGATGACCGCGCGTGCCAAGCAGCAGGTGAAGATGGTCTTCATCAAGCCGGAAGAGGGGACCCCTGGCGTGCGCTCGGCCATCGTCGGCGGTCAGGTGGACGCCGCGGTGCTGTGGGACCCGGACCTGTCGCTGGCGATCCGCGATGCCAAGGCGAACGTCATCTACTCGACCAAGGCCGCGAGCAACCTGATCTTCGACCTGATGGCCTGCGATCAGCGCGAATTGAACAAGCCCCAAAACACCGACGTGTTCCAGAAGTTCGTGGACGGCTGGATGGAGGGCGTCGAAGAAGCCAAGGCCAACCCCGACCGCGCTGTCGATGCGCTGGTGAGTACGGAAGAGTTCTTCCGCGTGCTCGCCTCGAAGGAGGGCAAGCCCTTCGTCAAGGGCCTGTTCAGCAACCTGCTGTGGACCGGCCTGTCGGACAACGCCCGCATCCTGGGTCTGGCGGGCGACACCAACCATTACGAGCGCGTCTACACCCGCTTCGACCAGATCTACCGCGCTGCGGGCGCGCTGGCGAACCCGAAGTCCCCGGTGATCTCGGCCCAGGAGAGTTTCGACTACCGCTTCATCAAGGCCGCCCTGGCGCGTGACACCAGGGCCAAGGAAGCCGCTGCCCGCCCGGCGCAGACCTACACCGAGCAAGGCCGCACCGAAGCCATGGCGGCGCCTGCGCAGGTGACCAAGCCGGTGGCGGTGAGCTTTCCTTCGGGCGCGCATGAGCTGTCGAAGAAGGCCCAGCAGGTCATCGACAAGGAAATGGTGCCGTTCATCGAGAACAACGGTTCCGCCTACTTTGAGCTGAGCGGCAATAGCGATTCGGTCGGCTCGGACGCTGCCAACCTGGTGCTGTCGAACCAGCGCGCCAAGGCGGTCGCCGAGTACCTCGAGAAGCAGTGGGAAATTCCCCGCGCCCGCCTGAAGGTGGTGGGCTACGGCTCCAGCCGCCCGCTGTGTGACGAGGGCAACCCCGCTGGCGCCGGCATGTCGCTCGACGAGTGCCGTTCGCTGAACCGCTCGACCCGCCTGGCCGTGTTCGGCCGCTGACCCCGGTCCGGTCCGCCTGCGGCACGGGGTGGGCGGACCACCGAATCCTCATCGAATCCGCAGCCCACGGATCCGGGGAGCGGCGCTGATGAATCTTCACCCGGCACCGACGAACGGCGCCAAAATCCGGGAGATGCGGGCCGCAATCCGGCGCGACGGGACATTCGAAGACAGCGCAGCAACAGCAGTCAGCAAGGAAAACAAGTGAGCAACTTCTGGAACCCCTATGCCGAGATTTCGCCCGGCAAGCGGCGCACGATCAGCGTCAGTGCGATGCTCGCCGTGCTGATCGTCTGGACCGCGCTGTCGGCGTCCGGCCTCATGACGAGGAATCAACTGCCTTCGCCGCTGTCCGTGGCGCAGGCCATGAGCTACCTGGCCTGGTACGAGGGCAGGAGCCAGCTGCTGGTGCACACGATGTGGTCGGTGGGCCGCGTGGCCACCGCCTCGGTGCTGGTGATTGCCGTCGGCATCCCGCTGGGCGTGCTGATGGGCTCCTCGCAGCGCATCAACGCGTTCTTCTCGCCGCTCATCGACCCGTTCCGCTCCGCGCCGGTCGCGGCGCTGCTCCCGATCATGGCCATGTGGTTCGGCATCGGCGAGCTCATGAAGATCGCCTTCCTGTTCGTCGGCTCCATCGTCTACCTGACGCCGCTGGTGCGCGACGCGATCCGCTCCGTGCCGGAGCAATACCTGGTGGGCGCCAAGGACATCGGCGCCACGCAGTGGGAGTGCATTACCAAGGTCCTGGTGCCGCTGGCGATGCCGCGCATCATGGACGCCGTGATCGTGGGCGTCTCGGTCAGCTGGACCTACATCACCGTCGCCGAATACGTGAACGCACAGGAGGGCCTGGGCCAAATGATCGCCAACGCCAAGCGGCTCATCGCGATGGATCAGGTGTTCGCCGGAATCATCGTGATCATCGCCGTGGCCCTGCTCACCTACCAATCCCTGATGTGGCTCAAGGGCCGCTTCTTCCAGTGGGAAACCAAAGCATGACGACCGCGATCCAGCCCCCTGCGGCGCCCATCGTCGAAGCACGGAACGTCGTTCAGGAGTACGCGCAGCCCGACGGCCAGATCCTGCGCGTGCTGGACGACATCAGCCTGTGCTTCGCGCACCCGGGAATCAACATGCTCCTGGGCCCCTCGGGCTGCGGCAAGTCAACCTTCATGAAGATGCTCGGTGGCGTGCGCCCCTGGAACGTCAAGGCGCCGACGACGGGCCAAGTGTTCATCGAAGGCAAGCCCTGCGAAGGCCAGCACGAGAACACCATCATGGTGTTCCAGCAGTACAACAACCGCCCCGACATGACGGTGCGCGAGAACGTCGCGTACCCGTTCACGTTCAATGAATGGGCGCGGCGCGTCAGCAGGCAGGAAGCGAACAAGCGCGTCGACGAGGTGCTCCAGGAGGTTGGCCTGGCCGACAAATGCGAGCAGTACCCGGCGCAGCTCTCTGGCGGCCAGAACCAGCGCGTGGCACTGGCTCGCGCCCTGGTGACGCAGCCGAAGATCCTGCTCATGGACGAGCCGTTCGGCGCGCTCGACGCGCAGACGCGCACCGACATGCAGAGCCTGCTGATCCGTCTGCACCGGGATCACCCCAGCGTCATCGTCTTCGTGACCCACGACGTCAGCGAAGCCCTGGTTCTCGGCGACCGGGTGATCGTGCTGTCCACGCAGCCGGCCAAGGTCATCGACGACTTCGGCATCAGCGAACCCCATCCGCGCAACCTGCCGTGGCTGGAGCGCCCCGAGGTCCGTGCGCTCAGCGAGCGTGTCATCGGCCACCTGCGCCAATCGGGTGCGCGCGGCCAAGTCCGGGTCAGCGTGTGAGCAAGAAAACCCCTTACTGGCTGGACTACCTCCAGCATCCTGCGCACCTGATGGCGGTAGGGGTTGGCTGCGTCGCGGCCCTGGTGGCTTCACTGCCATGGGGAGGTGACGGTTTCGGCCTGACCCTGCTCGCCATGGCGGCGCTGGAAACCGTTGCGATCGCCGTGATTCCCGGACTGCCGCGGTTCAGGCAATGGGCTGACGAGCAGGAGCGCAACCGGACGCTGAACCAGATGTACGCGCGCTTGCAGGCGGAGATCGAGGCCCACGGCGGCTCGGATCATTTGCAGAACTTCTTGCGCATGACGGACCGGGTCGCGTCCCTCTACCGGATGGCCGAAGACGCCCATTCGACCCTGACGCGGTTCGACGTGCAGCAGCTGGAAGACACCACGATCGACTTCCTGCGGCTTTGCCTGAGCGACGCCGCCATGAAGGAGGCGCGGCACAAGGGCAGCGACAGCGAATCCACGATCCGCAACAAGCTGCACGAAGTCCAACAGGCCATGCAAAGGCCCGACCTGAGCCAGCACGAGATGGTGCAGCTGCGCCGTGCGGAATCCGACTTCACCGAGGCACTGCGCCGGCACAGCCGCATGGCAAGCCGGCGCGCGATGCTCGACGCCGCGCTGCTGTCCATGCCCATCCGCATGGATGAGGTGTACCAGATGGTGATGACCGCTCCGCGCAGCGGGAACATGGGTTCGCTGCTCGAGGAGTCCCTGGCCAAGCTGCGCATCAGCGAGGAGGTGTCGATGGACCTCGATCAAGAGCTCGGCCTGCCGATCCCGCCCTACCGCTCTGCCGCACCCGTCGCAGCGCCGCAGGCACCGGCCGCGACAGCGCCCCGCAAGCGGGCCACGATCCAGACCCGCAACTGACCCCCAGCGCCTTTATCGGCATCCGTAAAACCGACCCCTACCATCGAAGGAAAGCACCATGGCCAACCACAACGTCACTGCCCGTCTCCGCAACCTCTGGAATGGCTTCCTGGGTCTGTGGATCCAGCGGATCGAAAACGAACACCCCGAGATCGCGTACCAGAACTCGATCCAGTCGATGACGCAAAAGTACACCACGCTCAAGTCCGCTGCCGGTCGCGTGATCTCGCGCCGCGATGGCCTGCGCGAGCAGGTCAGCAACGCGGAGCGCGAACTGAAGACGGTCACCCAGCAGCTGCAGGCCGCCGTTGCCACGGCGCAGGACGACCTGGCCGTGGTGCTGATCCAGAAGAAGAATCAGCTCGCCGAGGGCCTGGATCAGCTGCGCCCGGAACTGGCCACGGCGGAGGCCGACGCCGACACCATGAAGAACAACCTGATCGAGGTCCAGGGCGACATCAAGAACCTGAAGGCCGAGAAGGACCGCATGGTCGGCCTGCTCCAGAGCGCCGAAGCCCGGATCCAGATCCAGAGCTCGCTGGAGGGGCTGTCGCTGGACGCCGAGGTGCAGGCCCTCAGCGGCGTGCGCGAGCACATCAAGGGGCGCATCGCCGAAGCCAATCTGGGCGCCGAACTGCGCTCCACCGACCTGGACGTCCGCCTGAAGGAGCTGAACCGCAGCAGCGCCGCGGTCACCGCCCGCGCCGAACTGGCCGCCATGAAGGCCGCGGCCGCCGGCCAGACCGCCCAGGCCGCCGGTGGCGACCGCACCCTGTGAGCGCGCCATGAGCAGAGCCAGCCAAATGCCCGCATGGGCGAACACCATCCGCGAGAAGTACCTCGCGGGGGAAGCGGCGACATTCGTGCTGTACCGGAACGTCTTCGACGTCTTCCTGGTGGACGGGGAGTTTCACGACCTGAAGAACTTCCTGACGCACAAGTTCGCGCCGGAGACCAAGCCCACCGTCATCGAAGTGTCGCCAGAATTCGGTGTCAACGCCCTGAAGAACGGCGGCGAAATCGACCTCGGCAAGGGCGACGAGCTGCTGCAGAAGCTGCACATCCTTGAGCCGAGCCTTCGGACCAAGAAGGGCATCATGGTCTACGTGCCGTACGCCGACGCGATCATGCCCGGCGACGACGCGGGCTTCGTTTCGGCCGAGGAGCGCAAAGTCGCCACGCTGTTCCACCGCTGGTCGCTGGACCGCCAGATGAACGCCCAGGACAACATCACGTTCATCGTGGTCGAGGCGCTCGGATCGCTCAACCAGGGCCTGCTGGGCAACCCCAAGGTGGCTGCCATCGAGATCCCGATGCCGGATCAGGAAACCCGCCTGGCCGTCGTGAACAAGCTGGCGCCGGCGCTGCCTGCGCACCTCGCAAGCATGTACGCCACGCGCATGGCCGGCCTGCGCGCGGTGCAGATCGAAAGCCTGATGAAGACCTCTGACGGCAACGGCATGGGCGAGCAGGAGCGCGAGAAGCTCATCCTGAAGCTGCTCGAAGGTGCGCAGGACGCGCCAGCGCGCGCCAAGCGCTTTGCCGGAATCACTGCGGGAATGACGGCGACCGAGATCGTCAAGCTGGTGGAGCCCACGAGGGCACTGCCGGAGCAAACGCCCGACCAGGTCGTGCTGCGCCTGATCCAGGCGCGCAAGCGCGAGCTGATCGAGAAGGAATGCGCCGGCCTGATCGAGTTCGTCGAGCCCAAGCACGGCTTGTCTGCGGTGGGCGGCATCCACCACATCAAGGACGAGCTCAACGAGATCGCGAAGAACCTGCGCGAAGGCGACACCCGCATGACCCCCATGGGCCTGCTGGCCGTCGGACCGATGGGCGCCGGCAAGACCTTCGTGCTCAAGGCCTTCCTCAAGGAAGCCGGCCTGTCGGCCGTCGCGCTGAAGAACTTCCGCTCCAAGTGGGTCGGTTCGACCGAGCGCAACCTCGAGCGCGTGCTGGCCACCGTGAAGGCCATGGGCCCGATCGCGGTGCTGATCGACGAAGGCGACCGCAGCTTCGGCAGCCGGGAAGGCGAGGGCGGGGACGACGGCACCAGCTCCCGCGTGATCGCGCGGCTGAAGGAGTTCATGTCGGACACCGACAACCGCGGCAACGTGCTGTTCATCCTGCTGACGAACCGCCCGGACAAGCTGGACACCGACATCAAGCGTCCGGGTCGCCTGGACCGCAAGGTGCCGTTCTTCTACGCCGAGACCGGCTTCGACCGCGGCGAGATCGTCCAGGCACTGATCACGCGCTACGGCTTCGCCGGCGCGATCGATGAGCCGGCGTTGATCGCCCTGTGCGAGAACCTCAAGGGCTACTCCAACGCCGACCTCGAGGCGCTGGTGCTGCTGGCCATCGAATTCCACGACCGCGAGCAGTCGTTGAGCGTGATCGATGCGCTCACCAAGGCCGCAGAAGACTTCATGCCGCCCCAGGAGCGGGACATGATCGACTTCATGGAACTGCTGGCCGTCTCCGAAACCTCGCGCCGCTCGCTGCTGCCCGAGCGCTTCCGCACGCTCGAACTGGCAGACATCCAGCAGCAGCTGCGGGCCGCGCGACGGCTCGCCCTCGGCCACTGAACGAACCCCCAAGCACGGAGATCCCCATGAATCTGAACATTCGTCTGTCCCCCGCCCAAACCACCGCACTCACCGCCGCCATGCTGGCCGTCGCACACGTGGACGGCGTGCACCCGGCCGAAATCCAGCTGATCCGGCAGTTCTACGAAGGCGGCCGCGAGGGCGACATGCCGGCCTTCGCCGACGTCCAGGACGCGCACCTGCGGGCCGTGCCGCTGCTGCAGCAACTGTCGTTCGACCCCGAATTCGCCGAGGCCCTGGTCGGCCTGTGCCTCATGGTCGGCTACTCCGACGGCAGCCTGACCGACCCCGAAAAAGACACCGCGCTCGGTCTGGCCCGCTCGTACGGCGTCAGCACCGCGCAGTTCGATGAGCAACTGCAGATCGTGCGCGACTCGCTGCTGTGCTCGCTCGCTTCGCTGCCAGACACCGCGTCGGTGGCCGCGTTGGCGAAGGAGCTCTGAACCACCACGGGCCGCGCGCGCCAACGGGACCGAGCAGCGCGCGCATTTCAGAGCCAAAACCCGTCATGCCCCGGGTCCGGCGCCTGCCCCACGATGGACAGCGGCATATGCCCTGCGGCGCCCGGGGCGGTGATGACGCCGTCGGCCTTGCCATCGGCGTCGAACTGCCCGCCATCGGTGATCTGGAAGTCCAGGCGCAGCCGCTCGCCCTCGGTCGCCATCTTGCCGCCGTAAGGCACGCTGGTCAGGTTCACCCAGGTGCCGGTGCGGTCCTCTACCCAGTAGCCGTTGCTCTGCGTCGCCGGGTCCACGAACAGGCTGAAGGTCTCGCTGCTGCCCGCGGTCTCCAGCGTGGCCCGGAAACTCGTCAGCTCGATCGGCGTCTCCAGCGCCCGGGGCAGGTCGGCGGGGGGCGCCTTTTGCTCCAGGCTGGTGATGCAGGCCGCGCTGTCGGCGCTGACGTCGCCGTCCTGGCTGTCGGCCACCAGGGTGATCGAGGTGCTGGAACTGCTGCTTGTCGCGACGCTGATCGAGCCAACGGCGGACTGCGTGCTGTCCGCAATGCCGTCTGCGTTGCCGTCGCCATTCACGGCACCCGCGCGGTCGATGGCCTGGTTTTCCTCGGCGCCGGGAACACTGTCGTTGTCCGTATCCGGGAGCCTGGGGCTTGGTGCGGCGGGAGCCGAAGCGGGCGTGAGGTTGTCCACGGTCCGGTTGCTCAAGTTCGCCGCGTCGTTGCCTGCTGCGTCCTCCAGCACGTCGTTGCCCGCGGGCTTGGTGTAGCTGACGTTCACCACCTCGCCGCTGTTCACGTCACGGCTCAGGTGCAGGGTGACGGTCTTGGCCGTGGTGTCCACCGCGACGCTATCGACGCCTATGGCGGGGCCATGGGTGCTGCGCACCGCAAAGGCCGCGGCGCCCGGCGCATGGGCTTGGTTCAGGCCCAGACTGCTCGCCTCGGTGTAGCTCAGCACCAGATCGTGCCCGTTGACCGTGGCGGTGCCAAGGACCGGGGCCGTGTGGTCGGCTGCGGAGTTGTTTGTCACCAATTGCTTTGTGAGATTGCCCGCGTCATT
>NZ_AFAL01000956.1 GCF_000193225.1 Verminephrobacter aporrectodeae subsp. tuberculatae At4
CGAATCCAGGGAAGTGACCTTCGCGCACCAGGACATGTTGGTGCCGCTGCGGCTGGTCATGGAGTCGGGCGAGGTCGAAAAAGCCACCGGCTACAAGATCAACTGGCGCATGTTCTCGGGCGGCGGCGACGTGATCCGCGCCATGGCGTCGGGTGACGTGCAGATGGGCGAAACCGGCTCCAGCCCGCTCACCGCCGCGGCCAGCCAGGGTCAGGACATCCAGCTCTTCTGGATTTCCGCCGACATCGCGGACGCCGAGGCACTCATCGCGCGCAATGGCAGCAACATCAACAGCGTGAAGGACCTCGCGGGCAAGAAAGTCGCCACGCCGTTCGTGTCGACCGCGCACTACCAGCTCATATCGGTCATGAAGATGGAAGGCGTGGACGCCAGGAAGGTCCATGTGATGAACATGCGGCCGCCCGAAATCGCGGCGGCCTGGGAGCGCGGCGACATCGACGCCACCTTCATCTGGGACCCGGTGCTGTCCAGGATCAAGGGCAACGGCAAGCCCATCGCCACGTCCGGCAGCATCGGCAAGCGCGGCGCGCCCACCTTCGATGGCATCGTCGTGAACGCCAAATGGGCAGCGGCCAACGAGCCCTTCATGATTGCCTTCGTCAAGGCGCTCAACCGCGCCAACGACGAGTACAAGGCATCGGCCAAGGGCTGGACCGCCGACAGCGCGCAGGTCAAGGCGATGGCGAAATGGACCAAGGCCGATCCGAAGGATGTGCTGCCCGTGATGAGCCTGTACAGATTCCCGACGATGGCCGAGCAGGTGTCGCCGACGTGGCTGGGAGGTGGCGCGGCCAAGGCGATGGCCGGCACGGCGGCCTTCCTCAGGGAGCAGGGGCGCGTGCAGGAAGTCAAGTCCGACTACAGGGCCTTCGTGACCACGACCTACGTCGACAAGGCGATGGGCAAGTAAGCCGCCGAACGGGACGACCATGCCAACGCTCGACATCCGGGAACTGACGGTCAACTACGCGGTGCAGGGGGGCACGCTGCAGGCCCTGGCGCCCGTCAATCTGACGATGCACGGCGGCGACTTCGTCGTTGCGCTCGGTGCCTCGGGCTGCGGCAAGACCACACTGCTCAATAGCATCGCCGGCTTCCTGACGCCGTCTTCGGGAGACATCCTGCTCGACGGCAAGCCCGTGGTCGGCCCCGGCGCCGACCGCGGCGTGGTGTTTCAGAAGCACGCGCTGATGCCGTGGCTGAACGTGCGCGACAACGTGGCGCTGGGCCTGCGGCTCAGCGGGATGGGCCGCGCGGAGCGCGACCGCGTGGCCGAGGAGAAGCTCGGCCTCGTCGGGCTGACCCCGTACGCCGACCGCGCGGTGTACGAACTGTCCGGCGGCATGCAGCAGCGCGTGGGCATCGCCCGGGCGCTGGCCAGCGACCCCGCCGTGCTGCTGATGGACGAGCCCATGGGCGCGCTCGACGCGTTCACGCGCGAGCAGGTGCAGGAAATTCTGCTCAAGGCCTGGTCCAAGTCGAACAAGATGGTGTTCTTCATCACGCACTCGGTCGAAGAGGCGCTGTTCCTGGCCACGCGCCTGATCGTGATGAGCCCCAGCCCCGGGCGCATCTCGCACATCTGCGACGAGGTTCCGTTCTCGCGTCAATTTCTGGCGCACGGCGATTCGCGCAAGGTGAAGTCCGAGCCCGAATTCATCCGCATGCGCGAAGAAGTGCTGTCCGTCATTCATCACCGGGAAGCCGCCCATGCCTGACGCGATCACCGTCCCTGTCGCCGTGAAACCCGCGACGCAACCCGACGCTTCGGCCGCACCTGCCAAGGGGGCCAAGCTCAGGACCAGTTCATTCAAGGTGCCGGGCGAAGGCTCCAGCGGCACCATCAGCGTGGTCACGGTGCTGGCGCTGCTGGTGCTGTGGGCCGTGGTCACCAACATCGGCTGGATCAAGCCACTGTTCCTGCCCTCGCCGCGGGCGGTGTTTCAGCAGTTCTACGAGTACCTGACTGGCCAGGCCAACGACAAGCCACTGTGGCAGCACTTTCTGGCCAGCATGTTCCGCGTGTTCTCGGCGTTCCTGCTGGCCTGCGCCGCGGCCATTCCGGTCGGCATCGCCATGGGCATGAGCCGCTGGGCGCGCGGCATCTTCGACCCGCCGCTCGAGTTCTACCGCCCGCTGCCGCCGCTGGCGTACCTGCCGCTCATCATCATCTGGTTCGGCATTGACGAACTGCCCAAGGTGCTGCTGATCTTCCTGAGTTGCTTCGCGCCGCTGGCACTGGCTGCGCGCTCGGGCATGCGCAGCGCGTCGCAGGAACAGATGAACGCCGCGTACTCGATGGGCGCGAGCTACATGCAGGTGATCCGCCATGTGATCCTGCCGTCGGCGCTGCCAGACATTCTGGTGGGCATGCGCATCGCGATCGGCTTCGGCTGGACCACGCTGGTCGCTGCCGAGATGGTGGCCGCCAACGTGGGCCTGGGCCAGATGGTGCTGAACGCATCCAACTTCCTGCGCACCGATATCGTGATCATGGGGATCATCGTCATCGGCGTGGTGGCCTACCTGTTCGATCTGCTGATGCGCTGGATGGAGCGGCGGCTGGTGCCCTGGAAGGGGCGCATGTAGCCTTTGGAAGACAGACGAGCAGCGGCGGCCCGAGCCGCGCACACAAAAAAACCCCCGCGTCTGCGGGAGGCGTCCTGAACTTGCTGCGCCAGGCCAGTGACGAAACCACTGAGCGCATGAGCATGCGACGGCGCAAGAGGCGCGCGCTGATGCTGCCGTCCTGTCGCGAATTTGCCCTTTTCGGGGCGGGGGACTCAGGGGGATGAGATAGCGCGATTGCCCTGCTGAACAGTCACAGGGGATCTTCGATTGGGCCTGCATCCCCTCAGTCGGGCCAGCGTGAGAGCGCGTCGAAGCGCCGCTGGCGGCGCTGCTCCAGCGACGTTGCAATGATGGCCGGGGCGAGCAGCGCGCGTTCGAGTTCTTCGTTGAGGCGCCTGGCCACGACCTGTGCCTGGTCCCCTCGCAGATTGCAGGGGTCCAGGAAAAAGTAGCCGTGCTCCACCTCGTGATCGCGCACGCTGACAGCGGGCTCTCCCCTTTCCAGCGCGTCGGCCAGATCCCAGGCCGTGATGAGCGCCTTGGCGGGATCCACCGTCAGCTTGAGGCGATCCAGCGGATTGCCGGTGGGATCTGGCTCGATCGCCGTGCTGACGCCGGGGCGTTGCTCCAGGGCGGATTGCCACAGGGCCAGGTGCTCGGTTTCGCGCTGGCGTACGGCCGCGTGGTCACGCGTTGCCCAGGCCTGCAGGGCCGCGATGGTGCCGGCGATGCCTTCCTTGCCCACCTTCATGCAGCGCCCGATGCCGAGGTTCTGGAGGTAGGCGCTGCGGATGAGGGCCTTGGGGCCGGCGACGATCCCGGCTGTCGGGCCGCCCAGGAACTTCTGCGCGGAGTACAGGACAACGTCGGCGCCTTGGGCCAGGAAGCCCCGCAGGTCGTACTCCGAGGCTGCATCGACGATCACGGGTACGCCGCGCGCGTGGCAGACGGCGGCAAATTCATCCAGCGGCAGCATGCCGTACTGGGCGGCGTGATGCGAGACCACGTACAGCGCGCAGGCCGTGCGCGCGCCGATTGCGCCCTCCAGTTGATGGCGCCGCGCGAAGGTCGATTGTCCGACCGGCACTGCCCTGGCGCCGGCCAGGGCAATGGCCTGCTCGATGGGCGCGCCGTAATGGACCTGGTGGCCGGCCAGAATGAGCACCTCGTTCTTGAGTCCGCCGGCGTTCGGCAGCCTTTCGATGGCGGCCAGGTCAGGGCCGGTCATGGCCGCGGCCACGGCCAGCACGATGCCGGAAGCGCACGAGGAGGTGACGAAGCCTGCCTCCGATCCGCAAGCAGTGGCGATGGCCCGGCTGGCCTTGGCTTGCAGTGCGTCCATTTCCACGAACTCGGGAAGGATGGCGCACATGGCCTCGATGGCTGCCGGCACGACCGAGGAGGCACCCAGGTAGGTCATGGTGCCGTTGGCATTGATGACCCGGCGCAGGCCGAGCGGACGGTGGATGTCAAGATTCTTCATGATGAAGTGGGACGAAAGGCCTCATGGCAGACTGAATAAAAGATTGCATGCCAGA
Organism: Verminephrobacter aporrectodeae subsp. tuberculatae At4; assembly: GCF_000193225.1. Taxonomy (GTDB): domain Bacteria; phylum Pseudomonadota; class Gammaproteobacteria; order Burkholderiales; family Burkholderiaceae_C; genus Acidovorax; species Acidovorax aporrectodeae. Next base: position 4,131 of record NZ_AFAL01000956.1, read on the forward strand.
ATTGCGTATGAATGCGGATCATTTGAGGAGCACTTCCTCCAAGCCCGGACTCGGGGACGAAGAAGCACCGGCGGGCGGCCCGACCCGTCGGACGCGCGTGGGCGCCATCGAGCGCGCGGTGCAGGTGCTGGACCATCTGCAGCACAGCGGGGCGCCGGCCGGTGCCTACGCCATTGCACGCGCGATCAGCGTGCCCTTGTCCACTGCCTACGCGATCGTCGACGAACTTGTCGACAAGCAACTGCTGACCCGCCACGCCGATGGTACGGTGTGGCTGGGGTCGCGCTTGTACTTCTACGGGCTGGCCTATACCCACACGCTCGACTTCCTGGATGTGGCAATGCGCGAGGTTCACATCCTGTGCCGCGAGACCGGCGAGACCGTCCAGTTGTGCGGCCGCGATGGCGACGACATGGTCGTGCTGGCGAACGCCGATGGGCCGGGGCACTTTCGTGTGACTTCGAGCGCGGGCACGCGCATGCCCCTGAATTGGACCGCCTCCGGGCGCCTGCTGATTGGCCATCTGCCGGTCGACGAACGCGTCAAGCTGTTCCAGCGCTGCGCCAAGCCGTCGCCGACGGGACGCGCGCCAATCGACGCTGCTGCGCTGGCCCATGCCGCGGGGGAGGCCTATCGGCAACGGCTGTCGATCCAGGTGGGTGAATCGGATTTCTCGGTGGCCTGCATTGCTTCGCCGATCCGTGACCGGGAGGGGGTCTGCGTGGCGACGATTTCCATCGTGCTGCCCGAGCACAAGGCGACCAGCGACGGCGCGCGCTATGGGGCGGCGGTGCGGGCGGCCGCGCAGCGCATCGAGGAAAACACGATCGGCGCTCAAGGATCCACCGCAACGATGGCTTCGACCTCGACGGTGATGTTCCCGGGCAAGGAACTGAAGCCGACTGCCGACCGCGCGTGACGCCCGCTCAGGCCGAACACCTCGACGAAGAGGTCGGAGCAGCCGTTGATGACCTTGTGGTGCGAGTCGAAATCGGGCGCCGCGTTGACCATGCCCAGCAGCTTCACCACGCGGCGCACGCGGCGCAGGTCACCCAGTGCGGTGTGCATCACGGCAATGAGATTGACGCCGGTCAGCCGCGCATGCAGGTAGGCGTCGGGCACGCTGACTTCCGTGCCGACCTTGCCGGTGTGCTTGCTGCCATCGGCTTCCAGCGGACCTTGTCCTGACAGGAATAGCAGCTTGTCGATCTGGACGTGGCTGACGAAATTGGCGATCCGCGATGGCGGCTCGGGCAGCACGATACCCAGGGCTTGCAAGCGCTCGTAGGGATTTGGAAGGGACATGTAGACAGGGGTTGATGACTCGATCAGGCCAGTTCGGCCTGGCGGATGCAGGACACGACGTGGTCCGCGCCCAAGGTCTGGGCCGCAGGCACCGCTTGGGCACAGGCGTCGATCGCGTGCGGGCAGCGTGTTCGAAAGACGCAACCCGACGGCGGGTTGAACGGGCTGGGAATGTCGCCCTGCAGCACGATGCGCTGCCGCCGCGCCTTCGGATCGGGCACCGGCGAGGCCGACAACAGCGCCCGCGTGTAGGGATGGCGCGGGTTGGCAAACAGCTGGCGGCTCGGCCCCTGCTCCATCACGCGCCCGAGGTACATCACCACGACCTGGTCGCACAGGTACTCGACCACCGACAAGTCGTGGGTGATGAAGAGCATCGTGAGCCCGTAGGCGGCCTGCAGTTCCTGCAGCAGGTTGAGCACCTGGGCCTGCACTGAGACATCGAGCGCGGAGACCGGCTCGTCCGCCACGATGAACTCCGGCTGCACCGCCAGCGCGCGCGCAATGCCGATGCGCTGGCGCTGGCCGCCGGAGAACTCGTGCGGGAAGCGGCGTCCGTGTTCGGCGGCGAGGCCGACCTGCACCAGCAACTCGCTGATGCGCTCCTTGCGCGCCGCCCCTTTGGCGAGTCCGTGCGTGTCGATGGCCTCGCCCAGGATGTCCTCGACGCGAAGGCGCGGGTTGAGGCTGGAGTAGGGGTCCTGGAAGACGATCTGCAAGCGTCGGCGATAGGCCCTCATTTCGGCGTTGGACAGGGCGAACAGGTCGGCGCCGTCGAACAACGCGCGCCCGCCCGAGGGCTGGATGAGGCGCAGCAGCGAGCGGCCCACCGTCGTCTTGCCGGAGCCTGATTCACCGACCAGACCGACAATGCTGCCGCGCTGGACCTTGAAGCTGACTCCATCGACTGCCTTGACCACGCCGTTGGCAACCGGGAAGTGCTTGGACAATCCCTCGACCGTCAGCAGGGCATCCGGGCCGGGTTCGTTCTGGTGGGCCGTCATAGTGCCTCGTGTCTCCAGCAGCGGGACAGGTGATCGGGGCCGGCCTCGACCAGTGTGGGTGCCGGTTCCTTGATGCAGCGGTCCACCTTGAATGGACAGCGGGATGCGAAGCTGCAACCGGGCGGCAACGCGGTGACGCTCGGCACGCTCCCCGGAATGGGGTTCAGCCGGCAGCGCTCGCCGTGGGCGTTGCGATCGCGCCGCGCATCCGGAATGCAGGACAACAACCCCCGGGTGTAGGGGTGCCGCTGGTGCTCGAAGAGCGGGTCGACGGGCGCCTGCTCGACAACCCGCCCGGCATACATCACCACCACCTGGTGCGCGATCTCGGCGACCACGCCGAGGTTGTGCGTGACGAACAGGATCGACAGGCCCATTTCGGCCTGCAGCCGGCGCATCAGGTCGAGGATCTGGGCCTGGATCGTGACGTCGAGCGCGGTGGTGGGTTCGTCCGCGATCAGCAAGGCCGGATTGCACGACAGCGCCAGCGCGATCATCACGCGCTGGCGCATGCCACCGGACATCTGGTGCGGGAACTCGCCCATGCGCCGTTCGGCCGACGGTATCTCCACCAGCTCCAGCATGCGCCTGACGCGCGCCTGCAAGGCGCTGCGTCCGATGCTTTCGTGCACCTTGATCATCTCGCCGATCTGATCGCCCACCGTGAACAGCGGATTCAGGCTGGTCATCGGTTCCTGAAAGATCATCGCGATCTCGCGGCCGCGGATGGCGCGCATCTCCTTTTGCTGGAGCTGCGCGAGGTCAACCACCGCCCCGTCGCGCTTGCGATAGAGGATGTGGCCGCCCACGATGCGCCCCGGATGGGCGAGCAGCCGCATCACCGACAGGCTGGTCACCGACTTGCCGGAGCCCGACTCGCCGACCACCGCCACGGTTTCGCCCTGCCGCACGGAAAAGCTCACGCCATCCACCGACTTGGCGACCGTGGCGCTCAGTTCGAAGTGCGTGCGCAGGGTGTCGACCCGCAGGGCGACGCCTGGTTCGAGGTCCGTGCTCACGGCTTCTGTGCTCCGCCGCAATGGATGCAGGTGAAGTTGGGCGCTGCGTGCGGCGGCGGCTGCAGCCGGCTGGCCGCAAGGGCCTCGGCGCCGAGCACGGCCCAGCGTGGCTCGACGATCCGGCGCAAGGTGGCGCGGGCGCCCATCGCGTCCACCACGTCGAGCCGGCCATCCACCAGATCGAACAGGGTGAACTCCGCCTTCGTGCCGGCTTCGAGCCGAACCTGCGTCGGCAGCCCGACGACCGAGGCCGGACCGCTGGTCACGGCGTTCACCATCGCTTCGAAAGGCATGCCCAGTTCGAGCAGCTTCGACATGGTCGTGGCCAGGTCCCACACCCCGCGCTCCAGCGAGCGCACATGCAGGTCGGTGGAGATGGAGAAGGGCAGCAGGCCGCGCTGGATGGCCAGCTCGGCGGTTCGGAACGAGAAGGAAGCGGCGCCATGGCCGATGTCGAGCCGCACGCCTTCGTTCGCGCAGCGCTTGGCCAGTTCGATCAGTTCGTCGTCGTTCAGCGAGCCGCCCGCCTTGCCGTTGAAGCAATGCGTGATCACGTCGCCCGGGCCCACCACGTCCAGCACCTCGTCGTACAGCGGCGGCGGTTCGCCAATGTGCACCATCAGCGGCAGGTTCGTCAGCTTGCCCACCTTCTTGGCGATCTTGAGCGCCGTCAGCCCCCAGGTTCCCGAAATCGATCCGCTGGAGCGCACCTTGATGCCGACGATGACGTCGCGATGCGCATTGACGCAGGCGATGGTGCGGTCGATGTCGATGGAACGCACGTCGATCAGCTCGCTCACGCGGGAGCAGGCGACGAGGCCGATCGAGCCGATGTTCAGGAAGGCCAGCACGCGCTCGCGCGACTTCTCGATGATGAACTCGCGAAACCCGGCGAAGCTGGCCTCGCCGGCCGATCCCGCATCGACGATCGTGGTGACGCCGCACGCGAGGCCGCACTGCGAGGGGTCGATCGAGACATCGGTGCCGCCGCGCCAGACATGGGCATGCAGGTCGATCCAGCCCGGGGAGATCCACGTGCCTTTGCCGTTGATCTGCCGCACGCCGGCGGGTACGGGCAGGCCGCTGCCTACCGCGGCGATGCACCCGTCGGTCCCGACGAGGATGTCCAATGGCCCGCCGGCCGGCGCGGCGGCGAAAGCCACCGGCCGGACATTCGTCAGGAGCAAGGGCTGCGCGGATGAAGATGTGTGAGTCATCGCTTAAAGGTCCTTTCTGAGCCGTGGATCGAGCAAGTCCCGCATGCCGTCGCCGACCAGTTGGAGGGACAGCACCGCCAGCACGATGGCCGCGCCGGGGAACAGCGTCATCCAGTCGGCCTGGCCCACGTACTGCCGGCCGGACGCGAGCATGGTCCCCCAGGTGGGCACTTCGGGGCTGACGCCCAGGCCCAGGAAGGACAGGCCCGCCTCGGCCAGCATGGCGTGCGCGAAGATGAAGGTCGCCTGCACCAGGATCGGCGAAATCAGGTTGCGCAGGATGTGGCGGGTCATGATGCGCGGCGTCGATACGCCGAGCGCCCGTGCCGCCTCGACATAGGGCAGTTCGCTGATGACCAGGGTCGATGCGCGGACGATGCGCGCCATGCGGGGCGCATACACGATCCCCAGCGCGATGACGACGGCGCTGAGCGAGGGTCCGAGCGCAGCCACCAGCGCGATGGCCAGCAGGATGTCCGGAAAGGACATCATCGCATCGATGATGCGGCCCACCAGGGGATCGATGCGGCGGAAGAAGCCTGCCAGGGTGCCCATCGTGACGCCGATGACCGAGGCCAGGCAGACCACCGCGGCGCCCACCACCAGCGACAGGCGCCCAGCGTAGATCGTGCGTGAGAACACGTCGCGGCCGAACTCGTCGGTGCCGAACCAGAAGGTCGCGTCCATCGGCTTGAGCCGGTTGACGATGGACAGCTTGTTGGGCGCGTAGGGCGCGATGAGCGGCGCCAGCAAGGCCAGAACGGCGATCACCAAGATGATCGCCAGGCCGAGCACGATGGTGCGGCGCTTCAGCAGCAGCTTGACGAAGGACGTTTGTCCGTTGCTCGGCGAACTCATCAATACCTCACTCGGGGATCGACAGCGAGGTAGAGCATGTCGATTGCAAAGTTGATCAACACATACAGGCCCGCGACGACCAGCAGCGCGGCCTGGATGACCGCATAGTCGCGCCGCAGCACGGCGGAGACGACCAGGCTGCCGACGCCGGGCAGGCCGAACACGGTCTCGGTCACCACTGCGCCGGAAATCAGCAGCGCGAAGGTCAGGCCGACCACCGTGATGATGGGAATGAGCGCGTTCTTCAACGCATGCCGCATGACGATGCGGAACTCCGACATGCCTTTGGAGCGGGCGGTGCGGATGTAGTCCTCGCCCAGCACATCGAGCATGCTGGCGCGCGTGAAGCGCAGGATGATCGCGGACGAGACCACGCCCAGCGACAACGCGGGCAGCACGAGGTGCTGCAGCCGCGTGAGGAAGGAGGCATCCGGCCCGCCATAGCCCGAAACCGGGAACACGCCGAACTTGACGGCGAAGATCTGCATCAACACCAGGCCCAGCCAGAAGCTCGGGATGCTGGCGGCGAGCATGGCCATGGTGGTGGCCACCTGATCGAACAGCGACCCTCGCCGGCAGGCTGCAAGGATGCTGACCGGCAAGGCGATGGCGCAGGCCACCAGGATGGAAAGCACCGTCAGCAGGAAGGTCGGTTCGGCGCGCTCCGCCACGGCGGTGATGGCCGGGATGCCCAGGAAGATGGAGCGCCCCAGGTCGCCGCGCACCACCTGGCCCAGGAACACGGCGTACTGGACGGCAAGCGGCCGGTCCAGGCCGAGCTGGCCGCGCAGGGTGGCGACGTCCTCCGGCGTGGCGTCGGGACCCAGCATCACGGCCGCCGGATCCCCCGGCGCGATGCGCACGATGACGAACACCACCGTCACCACGATGAACATCACGGCGAGCATGCCGAGAAAGCGCTGAAGGATGTAGCGGGCCATGCTTGTGCGAGGGTGAGGCGCGCGCTCAGAAGCTGTGGCGGATGCCGAACTCGATGCCGCGCGAGGTCTTGGGAACGTAGTGGCCGGACGCGTCCTGGGGGGCCATGCTGCTGGTCGTCACTTTGCCAGCAGGGTCGATGCTGGCCGCGGTGACCCTCGGTACGGGCCCGACGATGTAGCCGGAGCCACCTTTATTCTGCACACGCGCGGCGTAGGTGTACAGCGCCGTGCGCTTGGACAGGTTGTGCACGTAGCCGAGGGCCAATTGCTTGGTGCGCAGGGTGTCGTAGTAGCCGTTGCCGCGTCCCTCGGTATAGGCGGCTTTGATCTGGCCGGCGCCGACCTGCACCGTGGCGCCCACCAGGGCAGTGTGCTGGCCGCCATCGGCACGGTAGCGGCTGACCATGCCCGTTTTCATGTCGATGTACTGCGCGATCAGCTTAAGTCTGTTGAAGCTCCAGGCGGCTCCAATGCTGTAGATGTCGAAGTCCTTGCTGTTGGCGATCTTGGTGTTGCCGTAGCTGGCTGCGATATTGATGGGCCCCGCTGCGTAGCCCAGGCGCGCGCCGGTGTGTTTGGCGCCTGCAACGCCTTCGGCGGCAGTCAACTGCAGGTGGCCGTACACCCCGCCCAGGCCGGACGGCAGGAAGTACCCGACGCCGTTGTCGGAGCGCGAGATGGTGGTGGCGCCGGAGTTCAGCGGCGTGGAGAAGGCCCCGGCGTTCAATGCGTTGATGACGGATCCGACACCGCCTCCGCCGAATGGGTCGAAGACGATCAGGTTCCAGTAGCCTGGCGTGTTGTCGTGGCCGAGTCGCACCTCGCCCAGATTGCTCAGCAGGCTGAGCGTCGAGCGGCGGTTCCAGAACTGGGTGGCGCTGAGCGCCGAGCCCGTGTCGGGATTGAAGCCGTGCTCGAGCCAGAAGGCAGTCTTGAGGCCGCCGCCAAGATCTTCCTCGCCGCGAAAGCCAAGGCGACTGGCATTGACGGTGCCTTGCCCCATGCTGACGGCACTCAGATTGCCGTTCTCCACCTTCCGTAAATTCAGGTCGATGACGCCAAACAGATCCCATTTCGACTGCGCACAAGCCAGTCCGATCAGGGCGTACGCCCCCAACATCACAACAACTTTTTTCATGCTCTCTCTTCCTTGGAGAAATTGGACAAGGCTTCGCCAGTCGGCCTCATGCGGGTCGGTCCGGTCGAACGGTGGAATGCCGGCCCCCCCTGGGGGGTGCCTGCGCAGGAACTCAGTTCTTGAGGTAGGCGTTCCAGAAGTACGGCCAGGGTGCAGCCGCTACGCCGCCCAGTTTTCGCGACTGGGCCGCAAGAGAATTGAAGTCGCCGATCTTGATGAAGGGCGTTTCGGCGTAGATGGTCTTTTGCACCTCTGCCCACAGCGCGCCGCGCTTCTGGTGGTCGATCTCGCCGACGAACGCGTCAACCGTGCTCTTGCGCGCTGGGGTGGCCCACCAGCCAGGCGCGTTTTCCGACAGCGCTCCGATCAGCGCCGGCTCCGGCAGGAACGGGCTGTGGGTGATGTAGATGTCCCACAACGCCGGATTGCTGCGGCGCTGTGTCAGCGTGGCCCAGTCGACCACCTGCAGATCGATCGCGAAGCCGGCAAGCTTCAGGTATTCGGAGGCCACCTGCGCCATCTTGTAGTGGAACTCATACTGCCGACTGGTCAAGATGCGGATCGGCTTGCCGTCGTAGCCGGCTTTCTTCAGCAGCGCCTTGGCCTTCTCGGGATCGCCGATGTTGTAGGCGCCTTCGACCCCGGCCATCGTGTGCCAGGCATGGCCCTTGGGATAGATCGCTCCGTCGAGCGCGTAGAACTCCTTGCTGCCAAAGGCGGCCGCCAGCAGGTCTTCCATGTTCAATGCGGTGCGAATGGCACGCCGAACGTCCGCACTGCTCGTCGATCCCTGCCTGGTGTTCAGCACGAACACCGGATACCCGAAGGGCTTGACCAATACCGGTTCGCTCGCCTTCTGATTCTTCAACCGGTCGTACGCTTCGACGGGCAGTGCGTCGACAAAGCCGTGCTGTCCGGCAACGGCCGCCTCGATCCGGGTGTTCGGGTCCGGCACCGGCACGAAGCGGATCTCGTCGAGGTACTGTTTGCGTGCCCCGCCATAGCCGTTCGCGTCGCCGGTGCGCGATTGATAGCCGTCGAAGCGCACCAGTTGGATGTATTGGTCCGCCTTTCGCTCCTTGAGCCTATAGGGTCCGGTACCGATGGGGTCTCCCAGTGGGACGGCCTGCTTGCCGGCAGGCATCACCACCGCGGCCGAGTTGTTGAACGCGAGCAGGGCAAGCAGCGGTGCATAAGGGGCCTTCAGCGATATGCGGACCGTATTGGCGCCGGCGGCTTCGATCTTGTCGATGCGGGCGGCCGCCTGCTTCCCGCGCGAGGCTACGTCGCTCCAGCGCTTGAGCGAGGCCACGACGTCGGCCGACGTCATCGTTTCCCCGCTGTGGAACTTGACGCCCTGACGCAGCTTGATGCTGTAGGCCTTGCCGTCCGCGGAGACTTCAGGAAGGCTCTCGGCAAGAAGTGGCGTGACATGCCAAGTCTTGTCGAAGGTGTACAGCGTCTCGAATATGTGTTGCGTGACGATGCCCACCAGGTCGGCCGTGGAGGCCATCGGGTCGAGCGTCGGCGGTTCGCCGACCGTGGCCACGCTGAGCACCCCACCGCGTTGCTGCGCAACGACCCCCTGGGGTGAAATGAGCCAGGCCGCGCAGAAGGCGGCGACGCCCAGGAGCGATTTCCTCGAGATCATGTGACAGCCTTTTATTCCGTTATTGCGTATTTACATACTTAATTGAGTTGTATGTTAACGAGCAGCCGTGCCTTGTGTATAGGGGCATACCCGATTGCTGCGAGGCCTGAGCCCGAGGCACGCCCGTTGGAGATTCCCGCTCTGCAGGGATGATTTCAGGAGCTGCCGCGGCAACCAGTCAGCAGCGAGACGGCGCCAATCTGGTCTCCGCGGGGCCGCTGCTCACGCCACCTTCGGCTCCGGCAGCGCCGAACTCGGCGCGAAATCGATCAGCCGCAGCCAGGTCTCTTCCAGCCCCATGATGTTGTGGTGGTCGGAACCTGGAATCGTCGTGACTGTTCAGCCGCTACCGACAAACTCCATAGGAGCGCCATTGAACGCCGCCCGGAATGCCTCAAGCATGCCAACCCCATGCTTGCGCGCAGTGTCCAGATAGAAGCGGATCGTGCAGAAGCTTTGCGCTCCGGCAAAGGTGCGAAAGCAACCCGAGATTTTTTGCTTGACCTTGGGCA
>NZ_AFAL01000955.1 GCF_000193225.1 Verminephrobacter aporrectodeae subsp. tuberculatae At4
CCGACGCTCACCGTTCCAGGTCGCGCTGCTGTTCGACCTTACTCTGCACGCTCGGCACGTCTCCGCGCTCGATCCTTTCGGCCACGTTGTCACGCACCCGCGCCATGACAATGGATCTCTGCCGCTCGTTCAAGCCATCCGCTTCGGCCTTCGCCTCTCTGGCACGCATATAGCCATAGGCCGGGGCAAGTTCCGGATGCTGCTGCACCGCTTTTTCGGGCGACTTCTGACGGAAGACTTCGGCAGCAAGTTCTGCTCTCGCTTGGCGACGCAATCCGTCTATCTCTCGAATTTCCTCCGCGCTGGCCTGGCGCTCTGGCCGTGCCAGTTGTTCGGCCAGCTTATCGAAACCCTTGGCGTAGTTGCGGCGCTCTTGCATGGTCATGGCCCGATTGCGCTCTGCCTCCACAACAGCGCGGGCCTGCGGCTCTCGCGTCCACTGTCCGGCTTGAAGTTCATTGGAATAGAGCACTTCGGCACCACGTCGGTAAATCGTCAATCGATCGGCCAACTTGTCACGCTCGATCCGCTCAAGTGTGACAAGCATCCCGTCATAGGCCGCTTGGTGGACTTCGCGCGGCGTCATGCGCCCAGCGCCCCGGTCAGACTTCTGGCCCTCGTATCGCAACAAAATACCTTGCTCGCTCAAGCGAGAATTCACCGCCAAGACGCGAGCATCTATTTCATAACCTGCTGCCAGCAGATTACCCATCGTCGAGGCAACCCCATTGCCGTCGCGCATAGTGCCATCGATGATGAGATTGACCCGCTGCACTTTGGCTTCGGCAATGGCCTTTTCGACCCATCGACCGGCATCGCGTTGGGTGTAAAAAGCAGCCGTCTTGTCATCGCTCGCCATCAGAAAATCATGGTCCGGGTGATAACTGCGCAGATCATCAGCATCGACCAAAACCACCCCACCACGCGGAGCTAACTCACGCACAGCCACCTTGACGGTGGCGCTTTTTCCGGATCCCGGCTGACCACCAAAGATGACGGCCACGGGTTGATCGGATGGTTTCACGTCTGAGAAAATATCTGGCTTTATGCTATTCTCGAATATTTCTTGATGCCGTGCTTCACTGATCTGATATTGGTCTTGATTCAGCGCCATACACTATGAAACCGCCAAATTACCAAACCGCCAATTACGCACGATTTTTCCATATTCAGAACGGATGCGAGCCACCTGAGCATGATCGTTGACGTACAGGCCCTTGCGCTCCCTGGCGAGCCGTGAACGCTCGGTGCGCAAACTCTCCAACCGCACAGGGTCGGGATGAGACTTGCGGGATTCATCCGCAATCTGGCGAGTTTTAATCGACATCAAATCGCTTATGGCATCGCAAGCGCATTCGTAGGCAATTGCATCTTCCTCTGTCCACTGCTCCATGGTGTCTCTCCTTAGGTTATGCATGAAACCAAGCTGCGAATGATGTAAATCTACATATTCCAGCACAAGACGATAGTATCAACATTGCATATTATTATCAAGTGCTTTAGTTTGTTGTGATAAACACCGTTTGCATCAGTGTACGAATTAGCCATTATGTCAAAGAATCAGATCCACGGTCTGGATTCTATGAAGCCATCGAGAGTTTTATTTTTCATGGCGTAATCACGAACTTCATCGGCCACTTGGGAAAAAGTTACACGCCCTGCTAAAACGGCAGCATCAGTGGCCCGTATTTGCTCAGTAGGCTCAAAGCCTTCAAGAGCAAAAATTGCATCCGTTTGTTTAATGGCTTCCTGAAGCCTCTCCTTGTCGATAGGAATCAAAATATACTCCCACATTAAAAATCGATAGGTTAATTATATCTCTAAGATTTCTCTTAGTCAATCTCTAGCTTCAGTGCTCGCCTGTGTGACTCGCATTCGCGCAAGAACCAACCATTGCTCTCAAACATGTTCCGCGACATCCTCTCTGCGCTGTGGGGAAAAATGCGGCCTCGCAGCAAACAGATCCGACTCGCCTGAACATGCATTGAAAAACTCACTCTCTCTCAAATCTTCCATTACGGCCCATTCTGCGATTGTCCGCCCGATCTTGGGCGAGCGACAGCAGCGCGTCGGCCACGTCAACGTAGTTTGCGCCCTGCGATTTCAGCTCGTGCCAGATTTCGGCCTTGCCAGCCGTCCTGGTCACATAGTCGGTCACAGCCGCGCCCTTGCGGCTGTCGATACCTGGGCTGTGCTGCGCGATAACGTCGGCCACGTCCTGGAAGTCATAGCCCGTGCGGAACATCGCAACAGCGGCTACCCAGTCGGCCCGGCTCGCGTCGAATTCGTCGCCGAACTGTATTTTTAGACTATGCCATAGGCTGCGATACCACGCGGCCAGTTCCTGGGCCGTCTGCGGTGTCTTGGTTGTCGCCTGGGGCAGACTGCGAGCTTCCATCTGAACGTGAGCGGCCACGCTGCGGATCTGCTTCTGCTCGCGCTCGATGACGGCTCGCGCGATCTGAACCAGTTCGGCCGCACCGCTGGCTGGCCGGCCGTTGTAGCTATCCAGCAGAACGAAGGGCGAGCGACTCGCCGCGTCGATGTGCTCGGGCTTACGGTTGGTGAAGCCGGCCAAGCGGCCATAGTGTGCCGAATCGGCGCTGTTCGGATCACCGCCATACTCGCGCGCAAGGTGGCGGGCGACCTCGCGGCGCACATCGGCCGACATGTCATCGTCAAGCTTGACCCACGCTTGATAGTTGCTCGGACTGGTCTGCACCGTGACGGCAGCGTGGTAGGGACCAACCTGAAGCCGGGCCAGAGCACCCATGTTCAGATCATCCACAAGGATGAGCCTGCTAGACACGGAGCGCGCAGGTCGAACGTAGATGTCGCAACCAGTGAAGTTCTCGCGCTTGAGCCAATCAAGCGCTTTCATGATATCGGCCCCACCCCATTCACGGTTAAGCATGCCGCGATCGACGTGACGTACGCCAACCTCGTACAGGCCGCACCCCATCCCCTTAAGCTGGCGAGTCACTGCGGTTCGAGTTGGGTCGTACTGCATAGCAGCATTTCGCGCCCGCGAAATGCTTGTGTCACCTCTCGGACACGTCACGGTCGATGCTCCGCTCCTGTATCCGATCCTCCTTGATGGTCTGCTCGGGACGCAGGCCACTCTCAATGTTTGCAGCCAGCGTTTCGCTCACGCGCCTCATTACGACTCGACGCTGCTGCTCGCTCAGACCGTCCACTTCGACTTTCCGCTCAATGGCGGCGAGCTTGGCGAAGCTGCCGGCCAAGTCCGGATTTTTTCTTATCGCGTCCTCCAGCGGATCATCGCGGAATGACTTGGCGGCGGCCAAATTCAGAGTATTTTTCAAAAGAACCGATCGGTCGGCCATTCCTGCACGAATAAGGCCAGCCAAGCCACTTGAATCACCACGGTAGGCTTTGAGGGACGCTTGGATCATGTCTTCCTTACTGATTCCGCTCCAATCGATCTTATGGCCGGCTGCTTGGGCCAGTTGACCAATGAATTCACGTTGTGCACGACCATTCCCCTCGCGGAACGGATGCAGAACATTTATTTCTCCAAGATAGTGCCCTGCACGTTCGCTGAAAACATCTGCATCTAGTCCATGTAAATGTCGTTCCTTGGAGAGCGGCCCGAAGACTTGCTTGGCCGCGCTCTCAATCACCATTTGACGGGCAAAGATCACACCTCCCTTCTCGATTTCGACTTGGCGTATTTTTCCGGCCCAATCGTACACGTCGGAAAACAATCTCTGATGGATTTCTTGCAGATGTGCAAGATCGAAATTCCCTTTAACTGGTTGCTCACGCAATTTAAGAGATTGCACAAAAGACAAATTAGATTCGGCCTCATCGAGTTCAGCTTGATCCCTGATACTGAGGAGATTGCGAAGTACGCCTGTATCCTTGTCCAGATACGGGTCACCATTATTTCCTTCGTACTTCATACCGCATCCGCGCTTTGTAGTCGGAAATAATGGCATCGATGGTCATTTCGCCACGTGTCCACTTTTCAGCGTCCTCCATGACCTTGGCATCCGGTTCCAATCCTTCAATGCGTTGGCTAGCAAGGGAATTTTTCACCACAGCGCGACGCTCAATCTGCTCTTGCTCTGTAATCATTAGATTATCCTATCAGTCTGTAGCCATTTAGACACCATTTCATACTATAGCATAAAGTACACCATCCTCGAAGCGGGCATGACCATGAACCGATCTATTCAAAAAAGTCGATCACAATTGCACCTTCTTGCCTTTTTTATCGTCCTGCGCAGCCAAGCTACGAACGATGTCATTCAAGCTGGCGACCTGGGCACGTAGTGCATCAAGTTCACCCTGAGCGCGGCCAAGCTGTGCAGCGGCCTCACGCTCCCCCTTGCGGGTAGCCGTCAAGCCAGCCTCCAAGTCCACGCAACGGGTCTTCTGGTCTTTGAGTTGGTCCGCTAGGCGTGCCGCTTCGGCGGTATGTTGGTTGCGCACAGCCTCAGCCTCGCCGTGGACACGCGCAAGCTCGATTTGCTGTGCATCGACCTGCTGCCGCATCTGTTCAACGGTCGCCAACAAAGCCGCCTCACGGGCAGCCGTGCCGGTCGCAGCGGCCTGGGTCGCCGCAAGTTCGCTATTGGTGGTTTCCATCCTTGCCGCGTCGGCGTTAGCTTCCTCTTCCAGTCGTTCTACCTCGGATAAGGCTTCATCCAAGCGGCGTTTGGTGCCCTTGATTTCGGCATCAGCCTTCTCGCGGATGGCAGCGATCTCCTTGCCCGCCTCGGCGGCGGCGGCCTGCCAGCACTGCGCAAAAGCAACCTTGACGATTTCGGGCATTTCAAGGATCACGGGAGTAGGCGCGGCCTGCCGCATCCGCAGCCAAGCTTCAATGTGTTTCCCCAAGGTGGAAAAACTGCCCCGACCCAAAACCTCTCGCAAGGCGGTAGGCGTGACTTCCTGGCATTCGACCGCCAGCTTGTCGGCAGCCTCGAAAACCTGTTCTTGTGTGTGTGCAGCGATGCGTCCCATGTCATTACTCCTTTCAGTGAATTTTGGCGCTCTCTCTCTGATAGAGCGTTGTTTGGCTTCGGTATCAGCCCGAAGAATGAAAATTTCGTATCGTAATTACGTTTTACGTTATCTTATCATATTCTCGACCGGGGCGCTCCTGGGGTTCGGGGAGCAATGGAACAGGAAAGTCAGTTAAGGCTTTTGAGTTCCAACGTGAACCTGCCTACGATTCTTCGCGGCCGCCGTTGAGCGTCCGAAGCTCGCCGCGCGCGACGGCTTCCGGCACTGAGAATGAGTAGCGCCCGAGCATGTTGATGTGCTCATGGCCGAACGGTGACAGTCGCGCTTCGTCTTCGGGCTTCACCGGGTAGCCCTCGCTGCGCAACTGCGTCAGCACCGCGTCCATGTACAGCGTGTTCCACAACACGATCATGTTCACGACCAGGCCGAGCGCGCTTAACTGGTCTTCCTGTCCTTCGCGATAGCGTTGGAACAGCTCGCCGCGCTTGCCGTGGAAGACCTCGCGCGCCAGGCTGTGGCGGCCTTCGCCGAGATTTAGTTGCAGCAGCGTGGCGCGGCGGCGAGCCTCGTCGTCGATGAAGTTCAGCGTGTGGATGGTCTTGTCGATGCGGCCGATCTCGGCGATGGCCTGCGCCAGGCTGGTCGGTCGTTCATCGACCTGCAAGGTGCGCATGATGCCCATTGCCGGCACCAGGCCGAGTTTGAGCGAGCCGACCAAGCGCAGCACATCGTCCCAGTGCGGAGTGATGCGGTCGAGGTTCACGCGCTGCCGCGCGAGCACGTTGAGGTCACCATAGTCGGCGTTGGGATCGACACGCCAGAAGCGTGTGCCGCCTACATCGGCCAGGCGCGGGCAAAAGCGATAGTTGGACAGGCGGAACAGACCAAACACCAAATCGCTGTACGCACCGGTGTCGGTCATGATCTGCGTCGGCTGCAACTCGGTCTGCTGCTCCAGCACGACGGCCAGCAAAACCAGGCTGTCGCGCAACGTGCCGGGCACGGTGATCGCGTTCAGCCCGGTGCGCTGATCGGACAGCAGGTTGTACCAGGTGACGCCGCGCCCGCGATTGAAGTATTTGGGGTTTGGCGCAGCGTGGATCGTGCGCACCGGCACCACGAAGCGCATGCCATCGGCCGAGGCCACGTCACCGCCACCCCAGGCGCGTGCCAGTGCGATGCGGTTCTGCGCCGCCACCAGCACGACATTGCAGGCAATCAGCGTGTCGTCGCGCACGTAGTTCTGATCGACCCACATCAGCCGGTCGCGCTTGAGCGCCGGGGTATCCGGCCGCACCAACGGCTCCGGGCCGGTGTTGCAGGCTTCGGCCATCAGCACCGCGCACAGGCTGGTGGTCAGATCAGCCGCGCGTGCTGTGCGCTCGGTCAGGTGCGTAAATGCCGCCATGCAGCCGGTGCGCCCGGCGACTTCCAGCAGGATTTCTGGCAGATCGACACGCGGCATGCGCGCCTTGATCTCGTTGCGCAGTGCGATCAGAGAAGGCGGTTCTTCCAGCGCTTCTAAGGGGCTGAGCACCAGTTCGGCCTTATCGCCGACCGTCTCGAAGCGCACCGCATCGTTCTCTGGCAAGCGCGCGGCGACACGCCGGTAGGTCTCATCCAACTCGTGCGTCAGCGCAGCCAGCGTTGCTTCAGGTTGCGCCGTCAGGCCAAGCGAGCGACAGATGATGGGCCGCGCTGCCTCCCACTCGGCCCCGGCCAGCAGGCCCACGCGCGGATCGGCGTAACGCCAGCTCGGGCTGACGAACACATCGCGGCGGCGGATTGCGCTGCGCAGCTTGTCGAGCACACAGAAGGAATAGGCCGTGGCATTGATCCGGCCATCCTCCTGCACGACATGGTGTTGCCATGCCTTGCCAACAATTTCGATTGGCGGATCGTGGTCTGGCTTCTCATGCAGCCATTCCAATGCCTGCGCCAAGGGCCGCGCGGCGGGGTTGGCGTCGAAGCGGATGACGCGCAGCAGCGCCGGCAGGAAGCGTGTCACGGTGCCCTTCCTGGCTTCCAGCTCGGTGTAGAACACGTCGTTGGGCGGACGCACCAATCCGCGCACTTCGTTGAGGGCCTGGGCCAGTTCATCGCGGCCGATGGTGGTGTAGACGCGCTCGCGCAGCTCGCCGTCCGGCAGGCCAGGATCGAGCAACATCCGGCACGCCTCGGCCAGCGTTGAGGCGGCCCGATCCAGATCCTTGAGGGTGCGCTGCCTGACTTTGCGGTCTTCCTTCTCGGCCTTGGTGAACAGCTCGCGCAGCAGCAGGTCGAGCACATCGAGGGCATCGTCCTGCGCACTGGCTTCCAGACAATGCACGAAGGCCACCAGCGTGGCGATGCGCCGCGCCTGCGGCAGCCTGGCCACAGCGGACACCTTGACCGTGCTCGCGAAGCGGGCCAGCGCTGCGATGCGGCTCGGCGGCACATGGGTGCCGGGCAGCTTGATGCCCAGGCCGCGCACGGTTTCGATGCGCAGCAGGGCCATCACGAGCGCCGGAGCGCTGACGCGCACCGGCCCCTTGCGCAACCGATCCAGCCAGGACTGTCGGCTGCCTTCGGCAGGCTTGAGCAGGTCATCGAGGCGTTGCTGCTGTTCGGCCGTCACACCACGCATGAGCAGACGCCACAGGCGCGACTCCATGCGCGAGCGTATCTCGGCGATGAAGCGTTCTAGCACCGTGACACCTGGCAGCAGCACCTTGTGGCCGACCAGCCAGCCGTTGGCGTAGTCGAACAGCGCACTGGGGCGGTCGGTGCCCGTCCAGCATAGCGCGCACAGCCAGCGGCCAAGCCGGAATTGAACGCCGCTGTCGGCAAACTCGCGGTAGCCGTAGCGGGTGCGAATTTCGGCCGTGTGCTGCCAGCGTTGTCGCGTTGTTCGGTAGTCAATGACACAAGCGGAATAGTCGGCGACGCCCAACTGGGACGAAAGCGTGTGCAGCACCGTGCTTGGCACGGCGGTCGGGTCTTCGAGAAAGGTGCCGAGAAACCGCACCGTAGTCAGTTGCAGCGCATAACCGAGGCGGTTGCTGTCGCGCCCCGCTTGGTAGCAATCCACTCGCAGTCATCGTCGTCCAGGTGGAAGTGGCGCGCCAGTTCTTCACTGGAAAGCACCTCTGGATAGCGGCCGTAGCGTTCCCGTTGCGTGGTGGACAGGAAGCTGACCGGCATGGCGTCACAGCGCCTTGGCGCAGAAGGTGGCCGGCGTGACGATGCGTGTGCGCCCGTGGTTGCCGCGTTGCAGCAGGCCGGCGCGATGGTCGCCAGTCACCAGGTAATCAGCCTCACCCTCGAGTGCCATCGTCAGCAGGAAGGTATCGTTCGGATCGTTGACCTCAATGCCCTCCGGCAGAGCTGGCAGCGCGTCCAGCATGATCGATCGACGCATGTTGTTGACCATCGTGCCGACGCGGTACGGCTGGAGTACGTCCTTGAACTTCGCGTAGCGGCTCGCGCGGCGCAGTTCGTCGATTTGCGCGGCTGACGTCACCAGGTCGAAGCGATCCTTCTGCCACGCGCGATAGATGGTGTCCGGCCAGCCGTGCGGCGACAGCAGCGCACTGAGCAGCACGTTGGTGTCCAGGACGACCCGCATCAGTGCTCACGCGCCCATTGCACGGCTTCGTTCACGATGGCGGTCAAGTCGGCCTCGCTCACGTTGGCGTTCGCCGCCTTGGCCTCCTCAACCGCACGCTCGAAGATGTAGGTGCGTACCGCCTGCTCGATGAAACGCGACAGGTCGCCCTTGCGTCCGCCGCCTTGCGACGCAAGGAACATGCGGACGGACTGATCCGTGTCTGACGACACGGCAAGGTTCCAGCGCACGGTGCTCATGATGTCCTCCGTTTGAATGCTTACACACATAGGTGTTTATACGTCATATCCACGACGCTTGCAATGGTTCGATAAAACGATCGTTTATATGAACTTTAGCGCAGCAATCGGCACGACCTGTCCACAGGACCACAAGCAGTCTGTAATAATGGTTCACTAAATCAAAGTTCGATATTATCTTAACTCAACGAGTAAAACGGAATTTTCGGATGAAAATCGGCTACGCGCGCGTCTCAACGCGCGACCAGAACCCGGCCTTGCAGGTGGATGCCCTCAAGGCGGCCGGCTGCGAGCGCATCTATCAGGACGTGGCGAGTGGCGCGAAGACCGCACGCCCGGCGCTCGACGAACTGCTGGGCCAGTTGCGTGCGGGCGACGTGCTGGTGATCTGGAAACTCGACCGCATGGGCCGCTCGCTCAAGCACTTGGTCGAACTGGTCGGCAACCTGATGGAGCGCAAGGTCGGGCTGCTCAGCCTGAATGACCCGATCGACACCACCAGCGCGCAGGGACGGTTCGTGTTCAACCTGTTTGCCACGTTGGCCGAGTTCGAGCGCGAACTGATCCGTGAGCGCACTCAGGCCGGGTTGACGGCCGCGCGGGCACGTGGCCGGGTCGGCGGGCGACCCAAGGGCCTGTCGCCGCAAGCCGACGCGACAGCGCTGGCGGCCGAGACCTTGTACCGTGAGCGGAAACTGTCGGTCGCCGCCATCGCGCAGAAGCTGCACCTGTCCAAGAGCACGCTGTACAGCTACCTGCGGCATCGCGGGGTCGAGATCGGTCCGTACAAGAATTCCGCACAGAAACCGCCAAGCGTACCGAGCACCCAGAGCGGCAACGACGATCCGCCAAAGGTTGCCACGATTTTGGTGACGCTGCGCATCGAAAACAACAGCAAGTTCGTGCGCGGCAAAAAACGCACGATTGAGCACGTCGAGAACTTTTACCTTGACCAATACGAGGCCAAGCGACGACCAAACGGCGAGTATGAATTGAAAGTGCCCTACGACACCGACGAAGAACTGGATGAAGCTGTGAACGAACTGCTGACCGACATCGCCAGCGGCGCGGACGACCGGCACTGCTTCTCGGAGAGCGAGGCCCGCATGGAGGGCGCCGACCGACACTGGTGAAGGCTTAACTGACTTCCCTGTTCCATTGCTCCCGAACCCCAATGCCGCCGCCTGGCTCACCGGCAAGTCGCGACACAGGGCCAAGGCGAATGCTTCAAAGGCCACCGTGAAACCCGAGCCTGGACGGGCCCAGGGCACCAGCATCTGCGTGGTCTTGCCACAGTCACTGCACGCGATGCGCGGCACCTCGCAATGCAGCCAAGTCTCGAACTGGAAGAAGTCCAGATGACGCCAAGAGCGGAGCAGCCGGTCATGAATGGGCTGTGCGGCAGCACCACAGGCCGGGCACGCCAGGCCAGCGCCGTGGCAGCCAATCTCGAAATTGATCCGGCGGTCGGTGGTGTTGAGCTTGACGTTCTCGACAACCCACGGCGCTTGCAGACCCAGCGCATTGGTAAACAGCGCTTCCAGTTCAACACTCATCAGACACTCCCATGTTCAACACCAACCTGGTGGACCTGCGGACAAGCCCACGGCGACCTGTCTTCCAGCATCCACTACCAGCGGCTATTGTGCATGTTGGTTTCCACACGAAACGACGAGGAGCCGTTGGAGCACGGTATTTCAGAAGCTGTGTGTGACATAAGCCACCACTTTTAGTCCCATGCCACGTAAACCAAATTCGCTTCTGTGCCCACCATAAGGTTGCGAACTGTAGATACCCCATGTGGTACCAGACTGAAGCACCTTTTCGACCCGTATGGACAACACACCACTGCGGTCATCCAAGCCATGCAGCATAGACAACTCAAGCGAAGCTTCGCCGAAAAATGCCACCTGTGGAAAGGCGGCACGGCCAAAGAGGTAATTGCGACGCAGAGTTTCGGCACGAAGCATGCCGTTGAGGGTTAGCAAGCGACCTTGGCCACGCTCAGGCACTGGGCCGACACGCCATTCCTGAGCACTGGCACCTATCAGTCGCACCATTTCACTCCATTCGCCCGCACTATAGCCATCGCTTTTGCGCGAATATTCTAGGTTGAAGCTGGCCCCAGATGCCAACGTCAGCCCGGCACCGACAGTCCCTGCGAAATACCAGCGCCCATCGTTGATGTCATTGGATATGAACGCCCCCGCATCCACCCCATCAAGCGGTCGAGGCGCCACCAAACTGCGGTTTCGCCGCAAGGCCGTGTCGGCGTACACCACCCAGGCCTCCCCGCGAGTGGTGCTGAGCGACACTGCCAATCCGGGGCGGGCATCCCAAAATGCCAATGCGCTCAGATCCATGTTCGAATCCGGCGCCAGTAGTGC
This sequence comes from Verminephrobacter aporrectodeae subsp. tuberculatae At4, assembly GCF_000193225.1. Lineage (GTDB taxonomy): Bacteria > Pseudomonadota > Gammaproteobacteria > Burkholderiales > Burkholderiaceae_C > Acidovorax > Acidovorax aporrectodeae. The sequence goes on from NZ_AFAL01000955.1 coordinate 11,229, forward strand.
GGCAGAGATGCCAGCCCGTGTGCTTTGACCTGCGTTCAAACCGTTTCCTGCCGGCGCAACAAAGCCAGACAGCGTCAAACGATTAGAGGCCAACACCTCAACCCCAACGGCATCCACGCCGAGTGTTTCCTGCCGCCTGCGAGTTTCGTTGAGACTGCGGTCTTGCGTCAGGGGATCGAAAAACACATCAGCGGGATTAATTCCGTACGAGGTACCTTGCACAAAATGCCGCCGCCCAGCAAATACAAAGCTAGTGCTATCCAGCGTCAGCTCTGCCGAGATGGTGTCAAGATAGGCTTTTGGCTTGTCTTCGCTAGCACTGCTCAGTTGCAGGCGAGCTTGCCCTGTAATTCGCACGTCTACGGTAGAAGCAGACAGGTTGAACCGATGCAGATAGGCCGCATCATCGCTGCGCACGCCCAACCAATCGATCACGGGTACGAGATCAGTTCCGTACAGATTTTGGTGTGTCAGACGCACATCGGCAAGCTGGCGTATTTGCCACTCCACCTCCGCACCCTGGACTTGCCACGAGAAACTCAGGCATGCGGCATGCAACGTAGCCAACACGGCCAGTTGCCAGACAGATCGGCGCATCATTAAAACTCTCCCGCCGCGACCCCTGCATACAGAATCATTGCAAGCGCTTCAGCTGCGCAGGCTGAAACCATCCGTCTGGCGTTGTTTTCAGGACGAAGTTTGAATAGCGCATTAAAGTTTCGCGGTCGCCATCAATGTGGTTGACAACACGGAACACAGTTGGACGCTGGCGACCAAGAACTTCTGAGTAGGCCTCGAAATAGGCCGTTTTCACTTTGCGCTCACTCGCAGAATAGAACACAGCCGACAGCGGGTTGGGTGTTTTCCCCTCGATCAGCAGATCGATGCGGGCATAGGAAGCAGCCCCCTCAACCCCGGTCAGAGTCAACAGACGGCGTCCGTCCGGTTGCACAATGACTTTATCCAGCGTGTAGTCCAGAGAAAAAACCACACGGGCGATGTCAGCACTGGCCAAGCCGCCCAGAACCTGCTGTTGTGGCGAGATGCGCAGACTGCGTTGCGTGCCCGGAACGTACACCCACATGTTGCGCTCTACAAAAAGCAGTGCGCGCCCCTCGGCCGTGACAGGTTTAACGTAGCGAACCAAACTCTTGGATTGATCCTTCACCAGCACGTTCATGCTGAATTTGTTGCCGTCCGGCACCGTCACATCGATTTCAAAGCCGAAATTGGGGCCAGGTGCGCGCACAGCGTCCACCGCCGCTAACAAGGTATCATGAGGCTGCGCCTGTACGCTTTCAGGAAGCGCGGCAACAAAGCCCAGCGCAAATACTAAAAAGACCGAGACAAAATTCGCAATATGTGCGCGTAGGTGTTTGCGTGAATTTTTCATTTCAATCATCCATCAAGCGTGCTGCAAAGCCTCGACGATGTTCATGCGTGCAGCCAGCACGACTGGATAGATCGACGACAAAATACTGGCGGCCATGGTGACCAGAAATGCCTGCAGCAGAACGGCCGGGGTCAAATACAGGAAGGCTTGGTAGCCGTTGGACATGCCCGGCGGCGGCGGAATAGAAATACCGCCTGCAAGCTGTACCAGCGCTACGGCACCATAGGCCGCAAAACATCCCAAAATGCCACCCAGCAGGCCTATGCCAACGCCCTCCAACAAGAACATGGACACGATGTGCGCGCGTGGAGCGCCGATGGCGCGCAGAGCACCGATTTCAGGTGTGCGCTCCATAACGGCCATTGTCATGGTGTTGGCCACAGAGAACATCACCACAATGCCAATGAGCACCGAGAAAACATTAAAGATTCCGGTGTAAAGCGACACCACGCCGCTGTAGAAACCTGCCAAATCTCTCCACAGCCGCGTCTCAAAAGGTCTGTGTAAGCCATCGAGCGCTTGCTGGATTTTCTTCGACAACTCGGGCAACCGGTCCGTGTCCTTGAGCAGAACAATCACGCGCTCCACATCCTGGGTCTGTAGGGCACGCTGCGTCAGTTCAATGGGAACCTTCACGAAAACACTGTCGTATTCTTTAGAGCCGGTCTGAATAACGCCAACCACTTGGAAATCGACTGCATTGATAACCCCATCGACAGAGGTCGTCATCACCGTCGCCCAATCGCCCACCTTGGCTTGCAAGCCTTTGCGTAGCTCCTCGCCGATCACGCCGGCATTTTTGTCACCAGGTTCCAACTGACGTCCGTCAATCAAAGTTTCAAAATCAGCAAAACCTTCTTCCCTCGCTGAGTCTACACCAGTCACGCTGACGTTGACCGACGCGCCTCCCACGGTTGCCAAGCCGGAAAACCCCAAGCGGCGGGTCACCGTCTCTACCCCATCAATGGCGCTTATGGCCTTTTCGATGTTTTCAGGTTGCTGCAAATAGAACTGCTTGGGATTTGAGACATGCCCATCCCAAAAGCCCTCCTTGTAAATCTGCATATGTCCCAGCTGCGTGCGGATCGTGCTTTCGCGCAGGCCATGGAAAGAAAACTCGATGAAGCCACCGAAACTGGTCAGAGCAACAAAGCCAACCACAATGGACATCAGCGTCAGCAAGCTGCGCCGTCGGTTGCGCAAAATATTGCGCGCAGCAATGGAAAGCAAATCAAACATGCGGCTGTCCTTGCGGATCTTCCACGATCAGGCCTTCGCGCAAACGCAGACTGCGCTTAGCATAAGACATGACGGTTGAATCATGGGTGGAAAAGAGAAAAGTGATCTGCTCCGACTGATTCAATTGCAGTAGCAAATCCATAATGCCGATCGCGGTGTTGTGATCCAAGTTGGCAGTGGGCTCGTCGGCCAACACTAGGCGCGGACTGCAAGCCAGTGAGCGGGCAATGGCAACACGCTGGCGCTGCCCGCCGGAGAGTTTGCCCGGCCTGGCATGTGCGAACTTCGTCAGCCCCACCTTGTCCAGCAACACCTGTGCGCGTTCACGCCGCTGCGCAGCCGGAACGCCCGCCAGCACCATCGGATAAGCCACGTTTTCCAGCGCACTAATAACAGGTATCAGATGGAAGGACTGAAAAATGAACCCAACACTCCGGTTGCGCAATTGCGCTGCCGCGCGGTCATTCAGGTAGGCCACATCGGAGCCGTCGAACAGCACGCAGCCGCGATCGGGCTTATCCAATGCGCCAATCAAATGCAGTAGCGTGCTTTTGCCGCTTCCGGAGGGCCCGGCAATAGTGGCAAAGTCGCCTGGTTTGAGAAGCAGATTCACTCCATTCAACACGGTCAGCCGCTCCTCCCCTGCTGGGTAGGATTTCACCACATCGCGCAATTCGATCATGCCCGGTGCCCCTTCTTTTTCACTGGTATGGCTTTCATTGTTTTTGCGCCGCAACCAGTTCGGCCGCCCGTGCCTTGGCCTCCCATTCCGGCGCACCGCCCAGGGATTTGGCCAACGCGGTGTACAGCGGAGCCATCAGCGCAGCGTTCTCGCGCAAAGGAGCGACCTTGTACAACTGATCCAGCTTCTGGATATCGGCACGTGCCGCATCGGCGCGCTTAAACATTTCCGGCAGACTCAAATTGACATTGGCGCGAACGACACGCACCGTAAAGTTATCGGCACCATGCTCCAAGGCGTTATCCAGGTAGCGTATGCCGCGGTTGGTGTAGCGCACTTTGTCTACCAGCACAGTGGCATCGCGCGCCATAAGCGTGTAGCTGCTGCCCAGATAAACAACGGCCAGCGCGTTGCTAGGTTCTTTTTCCGCCAATGCCTTGAAGAGACCGGCAGCCTTTTCCGCACTGCCGGCTTTGCCATCGCGCGCCTGATTGTGCAAGGCAAGGGCCTGCGACCAGAGCGCTTGCTCGGTCTGTGCCTGTGGTACCGGGTCCGCCCCCCAGGCCAGTGGTGTGCACAAAGCACAAGCGGCCAAAACCGCAACTTGCAAATAACGCCATTGAATCATTTACCGCTCTCCGTTTGACTGAGTGCCACCAGGGTTAAATCCCCGCTAGCCGCAACACCACCACCGATAATACGCGCGATGGCCGAAGCCTTGGTCATTTCGGCCAAACTGCGCATCAGACGCACTTCCAAGCGCAATTGATCACCCGGTGTCACCAACTGCGCGAACTTCATGGCAAACCCAGCACATAAAAACTGCTTGCGCGGCTCCGATGTGCCCGATGGTTGCGCACCGATAAAGGCCGATGTTTGCAACAAGGCCTCGGTAATCAAGGCACCAGGCATGACGGGATGACCTGGAAAATGTCCTTGAAAGCAAGACTCGTTCACCGTGACGTTTTTCAATCCCACCGCAAAGTCGGGGCCGACTTCCACAATCCGGTCAACCATCAAGAAAGGGTAGCGGTGCGGCAGCCGCTTCAAAACGGCGTGTATATCGAAAACTGGCACGTTCATTGTCATTTCAATCCAAGCAGTAAGGAGCAATTAGCACCGCCAAAGCCCAATGCGTTTGAGAGAACTACGCTGGGCTTGGCCGAGCGTACCTCGGCAGAGCAGTTCAGAGCGTAGGCTTCATCCGGCTCCTGAAAGTTCAATGTGGCGGGAATATATTGACCCGCTCTAGCCGCCAGCGCCGCAGCGATATTCATGGTGCCGGCTGCCCCCAACGTGTGTCCTACCGCAGACTTGATGGATACACACGGAATGCTCTTGGCAGCCTCGCCCAGAACAATGTGCAGGGCCTTGGCTTCGATCGCATCGTTGTGCTGGGTGCCCGTGCCATGTGCAAAGATCAAGTCCACCTCTGCAGGAGCGACCCTGCCCATGTGTAGCGCTTTATTCATGCATGCGGCGGGGCTGGCGGCTGTCACGTCCGGTGCAGTCATGTGGTGCGCGTCCGAGGTAATGCCATAGCCCATAACGACCGCCAGCGCCTGGGCGCCGCGGCGGGCGGCAAAGTCTTCGGCTTCAATCACCATCACAGCAGCGCCTTCACCCAAAACCAACCCTTGTCGATTGCGATCAAAAGGACGGCACAAATCGGGGGACACATTGCGCATCACCCCAAAGCCTGCACAGGTCACCTGAGACATTGTGTCGAATCCACCCGCCACCACCACATCGGCCTGATTACTGAGGATCAATTCCAGCGCCATGGCTACTGCCAGATTAGATGAAGTGCAGGCCGTGGAGTACACAAGATTGGCGCCCATGAAGCCGGTTTCAATGCAGATCCGATAACCCGGCGCATGAAGACTGTAGTCGCGCAGCAAACTTGGGCGACGGCGCTGATGACGCGTAGCGCTGCGGTAAAAATCAAAAACCACGCGCGAACCGCCCAAGGTGGTGCCAAAAGCAACCGCTCCGCGCTGCGGCGTCACAATGGCTGGGTCAAGGCCGGACATCTTTAGCGCCTCGTCAAAGGCGGACAAGACCAGCGCCGAGCTGCGCTCCATGCGCTTACCTCCTCGGCGCGCGGCGACCGCATCTGCGTCAAAAGCCACAGCTTCGCAGGCATTGCTGCAGCGCATGCCCCGAGCGTCAAAACTGGCAATAGGCCGCAGGCCGCTGCTGCGTTTGCGCAATGCATCAATAAACTCACTCTGGCTGCAGGCGATTGCATTGACTGTGCCAATGCCGGTAATTAGCGCGCGACGTGAAGCAATGCGAGGAATCATGCCAAAACCTCCTCGATGTCTCTTGATTTGCCCGATGGGCGCACCATGTCAAGTGCCCGCGAAAAGGCGCGCGGATTTTCACTTTCGAAAACAGGCAGCCCAGGCACATACTGAAGCATCAGTCCCTTGAGCACTTTGCCAGGCCCGCATTCGATACCGCCAACGAGTCCCTGCCTGCGCAGGTTATCCATCACAGCGACCCAACGCACCGGGGCAGTCATGTGGCTGCGCAAATCAGCGCGCAGAGTGGCGGCGTCGTACATAAGCTCTCCGTCGCGGTTGCGAACCACGGCGGCATGGGGTGTGGCAAATGGCAGCGCATTGACCAATTCAGCAAACTGCGCAGCCTCTTCGTCCAGCAAAGGGGAATGAAAAGCGCCAGAGACGTTCAGGCGCTTGAAGCGTCCGCCACAGGCGGCGATCAAGGCCTCAGCGGTGGGCAGATCTTCTGCGGCACCCGAGAGCACCGTTTGACCCGGCAAGTTGTCATTGGCACGCCAGATGCGCAAGCCCGATTCAAGCAGCGCAGCATCCAACGCATCGTTGGGCGTATCTAGAGCCACCGTCATGCCGCCTGCACAGCGTGCCCCAGCCTTGGCCATCAATTGACTACGCGCGGCGACCAACCGTGCCGTATCGTGCGGGCTGAGTGCACCAGATGCTGCCAACGCAGTGAAGTGGCCCAAGCTGTGCCCGCCATATACCGCTGGCGCAGGAACACCTTGCTCACGCAAGGCAGTAGCAATCGCAAGACCCAGCGCAAACAAGGCGGGCTGAGCGCGCTCCGTGGCGCGCAATGCCGCATCGGACGTTTTGAGGCAATAGTCCAGCAGCGGTAAACCGCAAGCGTCGGCAGCAGCTTCGATAACGGCCCGCGCCACGGACTGCTGCTCAATGAGTGCCCGCCCCATGCCGGCGCATTGGGACCCTTGTCCCGGAAATAAAAAAGTGATTCGCATTTCAAACCATCCTTCTGAACAATGCGGCCCCGTAGAGGCCGTTAATGCCGATGCTGGTACTGAGTACGGCGTCGAGTTGCGGAACGACACGCGACTGCGTAACGATGTCGAGCGTCAATCCTTGTGTCGGCACTTCATGGCGCGGAGTGGGTGGGATGGTTCGGCGGCGCAGACTTTCAACAGACAGCGCCGCATCAAGCAAAGCCGATGCGCCCATGGCCACGCCAATGCCGCCCTTGACACTCGAAACCGGTGGCGGCTCGCCCGCAAAAACGCTAAGTAGCGCGGCCTGTTCCACGGTTTCGTCGGCCCGGGTGACGGCGCCCGAGATCACCGCGCCCACATCGGAAGCGCTTGCCTCAGCGTCTTGCAAGCAAGCATGTATGGCGGCGCTCAATCCTCTCCCATCGGGCGCGTTGTGCGCCAGACGATAGGCGTCGTTGCCGCACGCCACACCGGCCAATTCGGCCAAAATTTCAGTGCCGCGGGCGGTGGCGCGATCAGCACGCTCGAGTACCAGAGCACAGGCACCTTCAGACGTCACCGGACCTTGATTGCGCAGGTCATAAGGATGGGCGCCGCAGGAGGTATTGGTTAGGGGACCACTGTGATAGCGCACCATGCGGGCGCCGGACTGCAGGCCTTCGCACAATTCATCCGCACACAATGCGATGACGGCATGCACATCTTCTTGCGCCAAAAGGATTTGCGCTTGCAACAGCACGTGGGCACCCGCCGCTAGGCCAGCCGGCAGCACGATGATGGGCCCCTTAATGCCAAACTGAATGCTGGACAAGCTGGCCGGAGCATTGAAAACCGATTCCTGAAAAACGCGAGGCTTGACTGCGGCAGGACCTGCGTTCAAAAGGTCTTCGTAAATTTCCTGCGTGGCCGCGCCAGGTCCATTGGATGTGCCGTAGACCAACGCGATTTGTTCGTTGGCTATTTGCTTACCAAGCTTGATTCCGGCCTGCAGCAAGGCGAAATGGGTCGCGGCCAGCGCAAACTGAGACACCAGTGGTGCACGCGCCGCTGTCGCTGTACGCAACAGGCGCCGCAAGTCGGGTGCATGCGCCTCCGCACTGGGCAGATCGGTGGTGTATCGCGAGCATGGAGCAAAAGTGACGCCGCCGTCTTCCAAGGTTTGCCATAGCGCGTCTATGCCCACACCAAACGAGCCCACCATACCCATACCGGTCACAGCGATCCTGCGCTCCAATTCGTCACTCATTTCGGTGGTCAACAAGGGGGAGTTCATCTCACGGCTTTCGAGGGGGTTCTGAAGGAGTCTTGTCTTTTTCGGGAAGGGCCAAAACTGCGACTGCCAACACCTCCCGCTGGAAGCTAGCGTCCGCCAGCATGCCTGCATAAGCGTCTTGCGGATGGGCCATCCAGCTTTGAATCAGGCGCAAATCCGCTAGTCCCTTGTCATGCTGACCAAACAGCTTGGGCAGGCCCAGCATGGTCGAGGCTCGCACCAAGCGCACCACTGGATCCAGCGGTGCGGAGGCAACAGCCGCATCCAGATAGATCAATGAACGCCAGACGTGATAGAGCCGCACAAAACCCGGCCCAAGAAAAACCTGCAGCGCAGGCGCCACAGGAAAATCACGCGCCACGATAGCGTGCGTTGCGCCTAGATAAGCCAACACCAGAGGGCTTTGGGCGTTCTTCTCAAGCGCGATCTCGCTTTGGCGCAAGGCCTCACCGGCCCATTCGGGCAGATGGGTGCGCGCAGCGATCTGAAAGGCAGCCATCCCCAGAGCCTGTGCGTCGCCGTTGTAACCCAAGGATTTTTCTTCGGCCCAAACGGCCGCCAATCTGGCAACATCGGGCGGCTCTGTCGGCGGCACGGGCGTGGCCGACAAACGCATCTGACCATAAGCCGTCAGTAACAAGCCAAAAAAATAGATACCAGCAACAGTTTGCGCACCAAGCTCCGAGTCGGTGTCATGCAGTCCACTCCATGGCCTGAGCCTGCTGAAGCCGGGGCCGCCGCGGACTCAGAAAATGCTTGAGGGTGATGCGCTTGAAGTAGCGCTCCATGACGTAGGCATTGAGCTGGTCGCGCATTTCGGCGCTAGTGGTTGTGCTGGCATCCAGCGCAACCATCCTTTCCAGATCCAAAATCATCGGCATGAGAGTCACGCCGAAGCCAGTTGAGCCACTGTCTTGGGCGGTGTATACTACGTCAGACAGCGGTGAGAATCCGATCTTCTCGTAGAGTCTTTGCTGAAACGCAAAAGAATCGTTGAAGATCACGCCGATATAGTGCTGCGCCGCCACCTCAACCGCGCACTTGAACAGTCCTTTAAGCAAGCTCTGATTCAAGCGATGACTTCTGACGATGGCCAGTTTCCCAATTTCGGCAATTCGACAGTTACGGCGATAATCCGCCAGATCCAAGCCGGACTCATCCTCTATTGGAAGGCCTTCCACCGCGTGATCGAGATAGACGCAGATGGCACCCACAGGCCGTTCACCTTCGAATGCCAAGAATCGCACGATGGCGCTGTCGCGTTTGCCATCCGAGACGACCTGCTCATGCGTGATGGTCTCCACATCTAGCCGCTTGCGCGCGCCCAGCACGCGCTGCAAATCGGTCCTGTAAGCCTCGGCCACCACCTTGTAGAAGCGCTCGCGGTCTACCGCGCTCTTGACCTGGCAGAAGCTAAAACCATTTATCTCGAATGCATGCTGCCGGTCAAAGCGCTTACCCATGGTGAAAAAACTCATGCAAATGGTTCCGGCCGAGCCGAGCAACATCAGCGCCATCGGAACCAGCATGAAGCTCACATCAGGCAACAGCAGCCAGGCCGCTAACGCCGACAACAAATGCACCCCCCCCCACATAGCCGACAAAGCCCACTGCAGGGGACGAAAGCCCACATCAGAGGAGTAAAGCACCACAAAAGGCTGGCCTGCAGCCAGCAGGCCCAATGTGAGCAAAGCCAACAAAGTATAGATCAGCGAAGGCGCGTGCGCGAGCTGCGCCGGATCAATGCCCGCCCACCGCGCACCCAGAATCAAGGCATAGAGCACCGTCATCAGCCGAGTAATGGGTGACATGATGCCGGCGCGCGCCTCGGCATACCAAAGCGCCACATACAACCCCAAGCTGATCAGTCCAGCAACAGGCCAAGGTATTAGATAAGTTGAAAAGATGCTCCCCAACATTACCACCTGACTTGCTAGCATCAAAGTCACGGCCATTCGCAGTCGCACCCCAAGATCGGTTTCCACGATGCTTCCGGCACGCTGGGTATCCGAGACATCCGGCTGCCCGGAAGCACCAACATCAGCATCTAAGATGTTGCGACACGAGTGCAGAGTTTGCGCCATTTTAGTTACCCATTGCGCTGTGCGCCATTCGCATCGACAGTTAAACAGAAGGGCGTCATTTCAAGAAAAAGCCTGCATTACCGACTGCGTCAGAAATGCCGGGGCCCCCACCGACCGCGCCTGCGCACCATTGACGGTCATAGCAATGCCAGGCCACGCCAGTTCGGCGTCCATATAGCAAAGCGCCACTGTTTTTTCCAGCGTGTTCGACCAATAGGCCCGATGCACTTGGCCAATGCACATATCGTTAACCTGCAAAGGTGCACCAGACACTCCATCCGGAGCCCCCTCCACCAACACCATCACACATTTACATTGAACTCCGGCACGGCGCGCTTCCAACTCCTGTTTGCCACGGAAATTGTCTTTGCGAAAGTCCACCATCCACTGCAAACCGCTTTCAAACACCGACACATCTGCAGGAATGTCGCGGTGACGGCTCAACGTACGCATCTCGACCATCATGACCGGATAGGCAGAAGCACCCACCGACTTGGCGCCCGCGCCAACCAGGCTTTGCAACAGGGCCTCTTTTTCAGCCGGTGCGCCGAAGAAATGCAGTTCGTATTCCCCCACAAAACCCAAACGCACGGCCAGCACGCGTGCAGAGCTCAACTCCAGCGCGCCCAAGAACGCAATGGAATGGACTTCATCACCGAAGACACGTTCTGCCACGGCTTGAGCGGCAGGCCCGGCCAGCGTCAAAGCAAAACGGCTCTGCTGCAGGTCTTCAACGTCCACTCCATAAAGCTGAGCTTGCTCGCGCAACAATGCGCCCACGGTCTGGGCATCTTCTCGCTCGCACACCACCATAAAGCCGTCTACCAAACCCACAACCCAAACCACCGCCTCGACGCCACCGGATTTGGACACGATCAGAGTGTTCGTGGCAACGCCGTCGTAGAGGTCGAGCATGTTCGCGCCCATCAGCGCGTCCAGCGCATCTTGTGCACCAACGCCACGCAATGCAAAACGGCCCCAGTCCGACATATCAACAACGCCAGCCTCATGGCGAATAACCTGGTAATCGTTCATTGCAATGCCTCCTGTGGAACTTCTTGGTGAGCCAGAATGAAATCAACAATGCTGTTGATGGAGCGAATTTCGCGCATGTCCGCGTCCTCAACGCGAACGCAAAATTCACTTTCGATGGCGACGACAATCTCCAACGCATCAACCGAATCCAAGCCCAGGCCGATGCCAAACAGCAGGCAGTCATCGGAAATTTCCTCAATCGTTCGGTCCAAAGAAAGACGATCGATCAAGGCTTCTTTCAAGCGCTGCGTCAAAGCAGCGCGACACTGGGCATAGGCCCGTATCTGATTTAAAGTTTGTGACATTAAACGTAGCCTCCGCCGCTTATATTGATGGTAGTTCCTGTGACAAATGTCGAAAAATCGGAGGCCAGAAACACGCAAGGCCCCGCGACTTCTTCTGCACGCCCGATGCGGTTCAACGGAATTACACGTTGAACTTCTGCCTTGGTTGCGGGCTGCATGCTTTTGGTCATTGCGGTGTCAATCACCCCAACCAACAGTGCGTTGACCAAGATATTTTGCTTGCCCACTTCACGAGCCAGCGATTTGGTAAATCCAACCACCCCCGCTTTGGCGGCCGCGTAATTGCACTGTCCTGGTCGACCCGAAATGGCAGAAATGGAACTGATAGAAATAATGCGACCGCTGCGTTTTTTCATCATCTCTCGCACCGCTTCGCGCGAACACTGGTACACGCCCCGCATGTTCACAGCATGCACGAGATCAAATTCTTCTTCCGTCATCAACAGCAATGGTTTATCGCGCGTGACACCAGCGTTGTTCACCAAAATATCCAGGCCGCCGAAGCGATCTGCTGCCGTCGAAACCATCAGGCGCGCAGACGCCGCTTCCTGCACCGGACCACAGGCCAATGCGCATTCAGCGCCAAGTTCGCGCACTTGATCTTGCGTCTCAGACAGCGCATCGGATAGTGTCGACGCGTTGAGTACCAGCCGTGCGCCTTGCTGCGCAAAGCCCAATGCGATGGCGCGGCCAATCCCGCGCGAAGCGCCCGTGACGATGGCAACTTTTCCTTCTAACAATTTCATGAATACACTTCTTTCGAGGCAACGGGGAGTTTTTGCCGCGCACTCAGGGTCAACTGCTGCATAGCATTGCGAACATCTTCTGGAAACATCTGCGGCGCATGTTTGACGCGATTCATGCAAATTATTTCGGCACGCACCGTGCAAATAGACCGCGCGCCGCGCTGAATCCGCGACATCCATAAAGCCCTGGCGGCACCCAGCTTTTCGACATGGGTATGAATCGTCAGCCGATCATCAAATAATGCCGGCGTGTGAAAAACCATATCAGCCCGCCGCAAAGCCAGTCCGGTCTGACGTTGCGAAAAAAGCTCCCCCACATCCAGTCCGACCGAACGGCCTGCTTCGTTGCGGCCACGTTCTGCCATTTCCAGATAACGTGGGTGGTACACGATGCCACCCGCGTCGGTGTCACCGAAGATCACCGAGTAAGACAACTTGTGACTCATTCGATGCTCCGGCAGCGCGAGACGACTACTGCATAAGCATCGCCGACTAAGTCGGCACCCAGGGCCATGATATGGTCTGGGCTATCGGATCGCATCACGACGGCCATTGCGGCCGCCACCGTCCATAAAGGCGCACCCGAGGGCGTGTAACCGATCACCGCCACGGGGTCTGCCACCACTGGCGGCGGGGTAACACCAAAACTAAGCGACAGGGCTCGGCGCACGCTGGTAGCCACTGGGGCGGGTCCGCAATCCAGCGTTACAAGACCACCAATGTCGTCTGGCTGCAAGCCCGCGCAACCCAAAGCGTGCACAATTGCACGATGCAAGGCATCGCCGTTGACTGCAACTCCAAGGTCTAGACAATCTTGAAAGTGCGCCCAACCGCTGATGCGCACCAAAGCGCCAGCATGGCGTGCCTGTGCACCCTGCGCACGCTCCAGAGCCAGGGCGCAAGCACCTTCACCCAGCGCGGCCGGTGCGCCGACAACATCCAAAGCACCAGCTCGGTGGTAGATGTCTAGCAGGCGAGGGGTTACCTCATCACTGGCCAGAACAGAGATGCGGTCTTGCCGTCCATAGCGCACCAGATCTAGCGCGTAGCAAAGTGCCGCCGCCGATCCGCACAGCGTGGTGGTGTAACCCGTAATGCCAAAGGCCAAACTGGCAGCACCACCGTTGGCGTTCATGGTGATCATGGGAAAATAGTGCGCATTGGCCAGAGCAGGGTCACCCTGAAATACGCTTTCCATGAATTTCTCAGTCGGCTTTTGCGCACCAAACACCGAACCACAGATCAGTCCCGAACGGGGGTTGTGGTCGTATAACTGTTTGTCTGCGCCCAAGGCGGCTTCCAGTGCCGCAATACCAAACTTGGCGCTGGGTGCGCAACGGGCAAAGGGCTTGAGATGCGCGTCCGTAAAGCGCAGCGCAGGCGAGGTAGCAGAAGCAAACGCATCTCCCCCCTTGCATGCCAGTGCAACACCCGCCACCAGAGCTTGCGCCAAAGCAGCAAAAGTAGTCCCGGCAGCGCTTACGGTGCCAACACCAGTGACCACCACACCGTCTGCGGCAATGGTACGCGGCATGATCGCGCCACCGCTCAAGACCTGAGGCAAGCACACCAGCAATGAGCTGTTATTGCCGCCAAAGCCATAGTTATTGACCATCAGCGTGTTGAAAACACCCTGGCGCGGAGCATCAGCGATGTAGTCGAGCACAGCGCAGCCGGGACGCACTTCGGTCATGCGCAAGCCGTGTGGGGCGTAGCCCCGTTGCGCCATAAGAATCGTGCTGATCAGCTCCAAAACACCGCTGGCACCCAGCGTGTGACCGAAAAATGATTTCAGCGAACTGGTAACCACACCGGGTCCAAAGACACGCAGCATGGCTTGCGATTCAGCGCTGTCGTTGGCCTCGGTCCCGGTGCCATGCGCGTTGACGTAATCAATCTGGTGCGGTTCCAGATTGGCGCTGGCCAGTGCTTCACGCATGGCTTGTTCGGCGCCGGCGCCAGTGGTGTCCGGCGCAGTTGCATGATGCGCATCGCCAGACAAACCGTAGCCCAAGACCTCCGCCAGCGGCGTGACCCCGCGCTTGCGGGCGCTAGTTTTCGACTCCAAAATAACGATGCCCGCGCCTTCGCCAATATTAAGGCCCGGCGAGATTGAGAAGGGCGCCGTCTTGGTGGACGAAAGCGCGCGTAGCGCATTAAAGCCCGCTATCACCGAAAGCGACACCGTATCAGCCCCACCGGCAATGACGATGTCCGCCTCGCCATTTCGAATCAAATCGGCACCCACGCCAACCGCCGTGTTGGAGCTGGCGCAAGCCGAGGAGATAGTGATGACTCGTCCCTTAGCCCCAGCCACGCGCTTGACCACTGCCGTGCAATGCGACACCAAAGTTGCGCAAATCTTGCGCGGGTCCAACTGCGCCAATTGGTCGTTCAACACCGCCATGGCGACAGCCTCGGTTTCGACCAAGCCGCTGTGCGAGCTGCCCAGGCAAACCGCCACGCGCTCCGCATCACCCTGAAAGGCGCCGGGCTCCAGACCAGCTTGTGCCATGGCTTCATGCAAAGCCGCCACCGCAAAAAAAGTGGCACGATCCATCCATCTGTGGTCTTCCGCGCTCAATCCCGCAGCGGGCACCTTGTTGAAGGTAGAAGCCAGCTGCCCCAAAAAACGACTGGCATCAAAAATCTCGACTGGCGCTATCGAATCTTGTCCTGCAAAAAGCGCATCATACAGCGAAGCACAGCTGCCGGCCAGCGGCGTGAGTGCACCCATGCCGGTTACTAGGACACGCTCAACCGGAGCAGGAGTTTCGTGCAGTTTTCCGCTGTTTGTATTTGTCATAACTGCTCCTCAACGTAAAAAACCACCATCGACTCGAAGTACCGAACCGTTGAGATAAGACGCTCCGCCCCCCGCCAAGAAACCGACAGTTGCCGCCACCTCTTCGGGACGTCCCATGCGCCGCGTAGCGCTGGCAGCGATGACGTGTTCATACATCTCCGGCTCCAGCGTCTCAACCATCTCGGTGGCAATGAAACCCGGAGCCACTGCATTGACACGCACCCCATGCGGCCCCAGGCGACGCGCCAGCAAGCGCGTGACGCCGATCAATCCGCTCTTGGTGGTCGCATAAGGAACTTGTCCTTCTTTGCCTGTGATTCCTGCCATGGAGGACATCATGACCACAGCTCCTGCGCGCCCAGCTCGAGCTGAGGCAATCAAGTGCAGCGCGGCCAGAAGGCTCAAACGCAGCGGCGCAATCAAATTGCTGCGTACTACATGCGCGTAGTCGATCGGTCGCATCATGGCAAAGGCGCCGTCATGCGTCCCCCCGGCGTTGTTGACCAAAACATCCAGAGCACCAAACGCTGCCAGCGTTTGCTCTATCACGGTATACGCCGCTTCAGGTTGCGCCAAATCTGCCTGAATCAGGTGCAGGCGCGCACCCATACCGACCAAGGACAGGGTGGCCTCTTGCGCCGCCGCCCTGTTTGACCGGTACACCAGCGCCAAATCAAATCCGTCCAGGGCAAAGCGCTGCGCAACGGCGCGCCCGATTCCACGCGTTGCGCCGGTAATGAGAGCCACCGGTCGGAATGTGTCAAAGCTTTTTTGCGTCATCTCAGCCCCCCATTTCCATTACGCCAACGCCCATGGTGACAACGCTACCGTTCATGGCTTGAGAAGTGTTTAAAACCGCCACCAAAAAACGGCCATATTCCAGCGCCAGCGGGGCCTTGTAGCGCATGGCATAGACCTTGAGGGCACCGCGGACGGTGCGCCACTGCTCGGCCGTCGCAGATTCCCTAGGAGGTTGACAGACCAGGGCGTGGTAGCTCAGTCCCATGCGTCCATACTCTTTGGCGAGGGATTTGAGCGCACCCACGCGCGCTTGCGTGGCGGCAGGCGCCGTTGCGCCCCCAGCTAGATCGCTTGCGACATCGTCCGCGCAAAGAGCCCAGATGGCAGCTTGCTTGTGCGGAGAAAGAGCCCGGGTCACATCACCACAAACCGCCAAAAAGCCCGACACCTCGGCGTCCAGTTGCGTGCAGATTTTTTCCACATCGGCGCCAACCAGATTGGCAGGATCAAAACCATCTTCGGAATGCGATGGAATATCGAAGATGAAGGCCTGCACCCGCGCACAATGACTCTTCAACAACTCCACCAGATCGACCCCCTCGGCACTGATGGGATGCATGCCCGCCTCTGTACAAGCAGCGGCGGCTGCATGGGCAATAACAGAATGAATTTTGTCAAAGACGACAGTGTCTGGCTTCATTGTAGGTAATGACGATGTGGTAGTTGCAGGAACAAATGGGATGAACCGGCGGCTCAGTCCACTTTTTCCGTCTTGCTTTCAAGCACCAAGTCGGCCAGCTTGGCCACCGTGGCGCAGCGCTCTTTCATGAAAGCCTGATCCACATTCGGAAAGCTCAATCCAAACTCGCGCTGCACACCAGCCACGATTTCCAACGCATCAACCGAATCGAGATCCAGGCTTTCAACCCCAAACAGCAAGGTATCGTCGCCGATCTGGTCGAGGGTGATACCCATCTCTCCCAGCTCCAAACCTTCCAAAATCACAGTTTTGCGAATTTTTTCCGCGATTGTCGCACGCTCAGATTGCATTTTTAACTCCATCAAAATCGAAATCGTCGTTCGCGGTGCGCAAAGCAACGCGGGCCCTAAGCGCTCGTGCGCCCTCAAAAAACAAGCTGACCGCATAGTTGCGACGCCCTACGTTGCTGGCCTGCAACCGAGCCCGCACTTCAACCATTGCACCGGGAGGAACAAGGCGCTGGAACACAGCATTCGTCACTTCCGCCAACCCCAGCACGCGCTGCCCTTCAGCCTGCGCGATTGAACTAGAAACTTGGGCTGCCATCTCCAGTAGAAGAACGCCGGGGGTTATGGGTGCCTCAGGAAAATGTCCGGCATAAAAACTCTGCGCAGGATCCAGCCAGCAAGACTCTTGTGCCGCCTCTGCGGTAGCATGCGTTGAAGCTGGGGTTGGCGCCGCCAATTGCTTTGATGCTGCGCTTGTTGCATCACTCGCGCCCAAAAAAATCGACCCAAACACCTCGGCACATGGCGCACCTGTGCTCGCAGTCAACACCGCTTCAAAAGCGTGATAAGCCCCAGCACTCTTGCCCAGATTGACTTCTATTTGCGTCGCCTCGTGCAAGCCCGAGAACACCCGATATGACGAAACCGCAGCCAGAAAACCTGCACTGAATGCGGTCGACCAGCGCGTGCGTAAAGCCACACCGGCAACCTGCGCGGCCAGTTCGATCGGCAAAGCGCTCATGGCCTCTGGCGCACGCCAAGGGGTAACCTTCGTCCACAGCTCTGGCGCAAGGTCGGCCACGGCGCAACCTTGTGAGCGCATGGTCACGTAATCTATAAATAAAAAAGGGCGACGATGACGGAGAACATCCGCGGCCATGATAGAAGACATAGCGTAGAACTACTTCAAATGCACGGCAATTTTGGTATTACCATCTACTTTGAATTTGGCGTCCTGATAACTGGCCGGACCAATGCTGCCACCGTTATTGCTAAATCCATAGCCTTCGATGGGAATTCCAAATAATCCGACATCTAGTTTGTTATTGTTGTTCTCATCGTGATAAAGCTTGAGTGCGTAATCCCCGGTAGATAAATCTTTGAATGAAATCACCATAATCAGATCCGAAACGTCCACGCGTTGTGTTGCATAGGGATTACCATTCTTGTATCCATCTTCACTGTCGTAGAGTGCCAAGGATAGGCTGCCTTCTTTTTGTTTTATTCTGTCAACAACTACGGTCAATTCATGCGCCTGCACAGTGACACATAGCAATGACACAAAAAAAATACAACAGACAGATCCTCTCCATCGCAAACCAAACATTTCCAATCTCCTAATCAATGGGTGGTCTCAACCTTGAAGTTCGAAGCGAACATGAGCCTTGTTTCGACCCAGTTCAGAGTCTTTAATTGCTGAGATCATAGCATGGTCTTGCCTTGCCGGGCGTTGTTGCATAAATCCCGAACCGTATAGCGTGCTGATATTTTTGCGCACAACGGCGTGAAGAATTTGATCTCGTGCATGCTGTGAACCGCATAGCGTGCTGATGTTTGTGCGCACAACGGCGTAGCAGGCGCTTGTGCCAACTTCGACCCCAATCCCGGTCGCACCCATCGCGTGCTCGTCTGAACCGGCCGCTTGCGTTGGCTCATCACCGCTCTACCTGCGCTGGCCCGCCCCGGGCCCCGGCTCCTCGTCGTTTCGTGTGGAAACCAACATGCACAAT
>NZ_AFAL01000954.1 GCF_000193225.1 Verminephrobacter aporrectodeae subsp. tuberculatae At4
CGAAGCCAGGAGCGTGCAAAGCGGCCACTCCCGGATGCTCGGGGCCATAGAGTCCGCGGCCCCCACCGGGGGCCGCGTCATAGAAGCCGGCGACCCCGGCAGCAAGGCGCAGGCGGTCCTGGACTACCTGCGCAACCATTCCCTTGTGTCTTTCTGAGAAGGTCAAAAAGAGGCTTCCCATGAACCACCCCCAGCCCCTGTCCGCACACACCCTGATGGTCCGCGACCTGCTCGCGCGCCGCCGCCCCGGCTACGGCCTGGAGGCCCCGTTCTACCTGAGCGAGGAGCTGTTCCGGGCCGACATGGAGCACATCTTCGGCGCGCACTGGATCTTCGTCGCCGTCGAGCCGCAAATTGCCGAAGCCGGGGACTACGTCACGATCGACATGGGCTCCCGCTCGATCCTCATCGTGCGCAGCGACGACCTGCAGATCCGGGCCTTCCACAACGTCTGCCGCCACCGCGGGTCGCGCCTGTGCGCCGACCGCCAGGGCGTGCTGGGGAACATCGTCTGCCCCTACCACCAATGGTCCTACGACCTGACGGGCAAGCTGGTCCACGCCAAGCACATGCCCGACGATTTCGACTTCAGCGACCTGAACCTCCGGCCCGTGCACGTGCGCAGCCTCCTGGGCCTGATCTTCATCTGCCTGGGCGATGCGCCGCCGCAAGACTTCGAGCAGATGGCCACCACCATGACGCCCTACCTCGCGCCGCACCAGCTGCAGCAGTGCAAGGTCGCGGCGCAGGTCGATCTGGTGGAGAACTGCAACTGGAAGATCACCATGGAGAACAACCGGGAGTGCTACCACTGCCTGGCCACCCACCCCGAGCTCACCGTCTCGCTGTACGAACACGGCTTTGGCTACAAGCCGGACGCGCACAACGCGGACAAGCTCCAAGGCTTCCAGGAGATCCTGGAGCGCAGCCACGCCCGCTGGGAAGCCATGGGCCTGCCCTCGGCCGAGATCGACACCCTGGACGAGCGCGTCACCGGCTTTCGCACGCAGCGCCTGCCGCTCGATCGCTGCGGGCAGTCGCAGACCCTGAACACCGAGGTCGCGTCGAAGAAGCTGCTCGCCGACTTCGTGGACCCGGCGCTCGGCGGGCTCTCGTTCTGGACGCAGCCCAATTCCTGGCACCACTTCATGAGCGACCACATCATCAGCTTCAGCGTGCTGCCGATCACCGCGGGCAAGACGCTGGTGCGCACCACCTGGTGCGTGCACAAGGACGCGGTCGAGGGGGTGGACTACAGCGTCGAGAACCTGACCGCCGTGTGGAACGCGACCAACGACCAGGACCGCCGCCTGGTCGAAGAGTCGCAAATCGGCATCGCCAGCGGCGCCTACGAACCCGGCCCGTTCTCCCCGTTCATCGAAGGACTGCTCGACAAGTTCTGCAACTGGTACGTGCAGCGGCTCAGCGCGCTGGTCCGCTGAACCGTCCCCTGTTCGCCCCGGCGCGCCGCCATGTCCGTCCCTGCCGCAAGCATTGCGCCCATGCTGCCCTCCGACTTCGCGGCGCCCGCGCCGCAGCCCTGGTGCGCCGAGCGCGACGAGACCCTGCGCTGCGTGCAGATCCGGCAGGAAACGCACGACGTCAGAACCTTTGTGCTCGGGGCCGACGCGCCGCGCAGCTTTCGCTACCTGCCGGGCCAATTCATCACGCTGGAACTGGACATCGCGGGCCGCCGGATGAACCGCTGCTACACCCTCTCGTCCACCCCCACGCGCCCCGACCTGGTGAGCATCACGGTGAAGCGGGTTGCGGGCGGCCCGGTGTCGAACTGGCTGCACGACGCGCTGCGCGTGGGCATGGCGCTCAGCGTGCGCGGCCTGGGCGGCGCGTTCAGCTGCTTCGCGGCGCCCGCGCAGCGCTACCTGTTTCTCTCGGGCGGCAGCGGCATCACGCCGCTGATGTCGATGACGCGGGCGCTGCACGACCTGGGCAGCGACGCCGACGTCGTTTTCGTGCACTGCGCGCGCAGCCCCGCCGACCTGCTGTTTCCCGAAGAGCTCGGCCTGATGGCGCGGAATATGCCGCACCTGCGGCTCGCCATGGTCTGCGAGCAGCAAGTCCCCGGCAGCGCGTACGCCGGCCATCTGGGCCGCCTGGACGCCGCGCGGCTGGCGCACATCGCCCCGGACTTCCTGCAACGCGACATCTATACCTGCGGCCCCGCGCCGTTCATGGCCACCATCCGCGCGCAGCTGGCCGACGCGGGATTCGCCATGTCGCGCTACCGGCAGGAGAGCTTCTCCTTTGAAGCGCCGCAAGCCGCCGATGCCGCAGAGACACGCAGCGAGCGCTCCACGTCCAGCGCCACCAGCTACCAGGTGCGGCTGCAAAAAACGGGCGCGGAATTTGCGTGCCTTCCCGGGCAAACCATACTGGAAGCGGCGACTGCGGCCGGGTTGCGCCTGCCCTTCTCCTGCGCCAACGGCGCCTGCGGAACGTGCAAGAGCAAGAAAATATCCGGCCAGGTGGAAATCCGGCATTCCGGTGGAATTCGGCAGCGTGAAATCGACCAGGGCTGGATCCTTCCCTGCTGCAGCAGGGCCCTGAGCGACATTGCACTGGACCGGTAGCGCAGACCCATTGCCGCACGGCGTGGCAATGGAATAAGGGTAATAACCATTCCGGTGGCGCGGCAGTCCTGCCAATCTCGGGGAACGCTGCGGCGCGACACGGCGCAGCGTCGAATTGAAAATACTGCGGCCCGGCCGCAAGAAAACCCACGGAGAGCCGCGCGATGCCAGACCCGAAAATCAGCGTCAAGAACCTCTGCAAGGTGTTCGGCGACAACGTCCCGCAGGCCATCGAACTGCTCGACGCGGGGCGCAGCAAGGACGAGATTTTTGCCCAGACCGGGAACGTCGTGGGCGTGAACCGGGTCAGCTTCGCCGTGCAGCCCGGCGAGATTTACGTGCTCATGGGCTTGTCCGGGTCGGGCAAGTCCACCCTGGTGCGGCTCATCAACCGGCTGGTCGAACCGTCGCGCGGCTCGATCAACGTGGACGGGCTGGACATTGCCGCGCTGTCGCGGGCCGAGCTCGTGAAATGGCGGCGCCGGCGGGTGGCCATGGTGTTCCAGTCGTTCGCGCTGATGCCGCACCGCAACGTGCTGGCGAACGCCGCCCTCGGTCTGGAGATGGCGGGAACGCCGCGCAAGGCGCGCGAGGCGCGCGCCATGGAGGTGCTGGCCCAGGTCGGCCTGCAAACCTACGCCGCCAAGTACCCCGCGCAGCTGTCGGGCGGAATGCAGCAGCGCGTCGGCCTGGCGCGGGCCCTCGCGGTCGATCCCGAGATCCTGCTCATGGACGAAGCCTTCTCCGCGCTCGACCCGCTCAAGCGCGTGGAGATGCAGAGCCTGTTGCTCGACCTGCAGCGCGCGCAGCAGCGCACCGTGATCTTCGTCTCGCACGACCTCGAGGAGGCGCTGCGCATCGGCACCCGCATCGCGATCATGGAAAGCGGCAATCTGGTGCAGGAAGGCAGCGCGCACCAGATCATCACCCAGCCGGCGAACGCCTACGTGCGCAAGTTTTTCGAGGGCATCGACACCTCGCGCTACCTGACCGCTGCGGACCTGATCGACCCCGGGCTGAACGGCCACTCGTACGGCGGCGGCCCGCGCCTGCCCTGGTCCACCCCGCTGCCCGAAGCCATGCAGACCGTGCTCGGAATCGACCAACCGATCGGCGTGTTCGACGCCACCGACCGCCTGCTCGGCTGCATCTCCGCGCGCAGCCTGCTCGCCAGAATGTCCCAAGAGGCCCGCCATGTCTGAGCTGCTGCGCCCCGCCATCGACGCCCTGCACGACCTGCTGCCCCTGGGGCGCTGGGTGAACCTGGGCGTGAAGTTCCTGCTCGACCACGGCGCCACCTTCTTCGACTCGATCGGCACCCTGGTGGAGGGCTTTGCCCAGTGGATCGAGGAGGGCATGCTCGCGGTGCCGTTCTGGCTCGTGATCCCGGCCGTCGCCGTGCTCGGATGGCGCCGCCTGGGGCCGGGCTTTGGCGTGTTCGTGCTGCTCTCGCTGACGCTGATCGTGGTCACCGGCTTCTGGCCGCAAACCATGGTGACCCTGTCGCTGACGCTGTCGGCAACGCTCATCAGCCTGTTCTTCGGCATTCCGCTGGGCGTCTGGTGCGCGCGCAACGACCGGGTGAACGCCTGCGTGCGGCCGGTGCTCGACTTCATGCAGACCATGCCGGCCTTCGTCTACCTGATTCCCGCAGCCATGCTGTTCGGCCTGGGCCGGGTTCCCGGAACGGTCGCCACCGTGATCTTCGCCATGCCGCCGATGGTGCGGCTGACCAGCCTGGGCATCCGCCAGGTAAACGTCGAACAGGTGGAGGCCGGAAACGCCTTTGGCTGCACCGCGACGCAGCTGCTGTTCAAGGTGCAGTTGCCCATTGCCCTGCCGACGATCATGGCCGGCGTGAACCAGACCATCATGATGGCCCTGTCGATGGTCATCATCGCGTCCATGGTCGGCGCCGGCGGCCTGGGCAACGACGTGCTCGCGAGCATACAGCGCCTGGACATCGGCCTGGGATTTGAAAGCGGTCTCGCGGTGGTGCTGCTGGCGATCATCCTGGACCGGCTCACCGAAAGCTTCGGCGTGGCGCACCAGGATCGCGCAAACTGAGCCCAGCGCGCACAAAAAAACAGGAGGCCCCCGATGCTGCGCGTCTCCCCCGGAGCCATTCCCGACAAGCGCATGCACACCCAGGGCGCCGGTGCTGCCGAAGCGCATGGCCTGCATGGCACGCACGTGGGCTTCATCCTGCTGCCGGACTATTCGATGATCGCCTTCGCGAATGCCGTGGAAACATTGCGCATGGCCAACTACCTGAGTCGCCGCGCGCTCTACCGCTGGAGCGTGCTCAGTCCCGACCAGACGGCGGTGCCTGCAAGCAACGGTCTGGCCATCACGGCCAGCGCGGATCCCGCGAACCTGCCCGGGTGCGACATGGTGTTCGTCTGCGGCGGCGTGGACGTCCGCCGCAACACCAGCGACGCCGTGCGCCGGCTGCTGCGCCGCTGCGCCAGCTTCGGCGTGCCCATGGGCGCGCTCTGCACGGGGGCCTTCGCGCTCGCCAGCGCGGGCCTGCTCGACGGCTACCGCTGCGCGATCCATTGGGAGAACCTCGCCGCCATCAGCGAGGAATTCCCCAAGGTGCGGTTCTCTTCCGAGATCTTCGTCCTGGACCGCGACCGCATCACCTGCTCCGGCGGCACCGCGCCGCTGCACCTCATGCTGCATCTGGTGCGCGCGCACCACGGCGCCCAGCTGGTGATGGACATCTCGGAACAATTCCTCGTCGAGCGGCTGCGCGCCAGCGACGAGCGCCAGAGCATCCCCCAGCCCGCGTGCATCGGGCCGGGCTACCAGCACCTGACCGAAGCGGTGGAGATCATGGCCGCGCGCATCGAAGAGCCGCTGCCGCTAACCGAGCTGGCGCGTTGCGTCGGACTCTCGCTGCGCCAACTGGAGCGCCTGTTCCACCGCTACTTCAGCATGAACCCCGCGCAGTACTACATGCACCTGCGCCTGCGCCGCGCGCAGGAACTGCTCACGCACAGCAGCCTGCTGATCATGCAGGTCACTGTGGCCTGCGGATTCCAATCGTCATCGCATTTCTGCAAGGCCTACCGCGGCCTGTTCGGGCATTCACCCAGCGAGGAAAGGCGCCGCCACGCCGGCGCCACGCAACCACGCACCACCACATGGCGCGCGAGTGCCTCGCCCGCGCGCAGCGCCCGGCTCGAACCCGCGGCCCTGCCGCACTTCGCCCCGTTCTCCGCGCAGGCCGTGCTTGGCACGGCGTAGGCGGGGACCCATCTTTGTCAGCGGGCAGTTCGTTCCATTGACCCGCCCGCGCACGCCCGGTCGCCGCAAGGCCTGCGCAGGCGTGCCCCATCAGTTCCAGCCCGCAGCCAACGTCGGAGTCAGAGCCGTCTGGTAATCGGCCGCCAGCGTGGTCTGCCCTGCGGGCGGCGGCGCGAAAGCTGCCATCGCAGACACCAGGGCATTCACCTGGCTGTCCAACAGCACCTTGCCATCCGAGGTCTGGAAGCGCTCGATATGGTAGGCATCGCCCAAATACCAGTTGTTGATCAGGCTCTTGTCCGAGGTGCCAATGATGCTCACCTCCAGGTCCGCACCCACGCGGCGGAACCACAGCTGATCGGTGGCCACGCCTGCGCCGATGGACAAGCAATCGGTATTGCCTGCGGTGCTGTCGTAGTCGGTGATGCTGTCCGCACCGGAGCCCCGGCCAAAGACATAGGTATCGTTGCCATTGCCGCCGTTCAAGGTGTCGTTGCCTGCTCCGCCGTCGAGCGTGTCGGCTCCCGCTCCACCCTCCAGGTAGTCGTTGCCCTCGTCACCATTCAGGGTGTCGTCGCCCGCCAAACCGCGCAAATCGTCGTTGCCTGCTCCTCCGCTGAGGGTGTCGTTGCCTGGGGTGCCGGT
>NZ_AFAL01000953.1 GCF_000193225.1 Verminephrobacter aporrectodeae subsp. tuberculatae At4
GGACGCGCAGGGCCGGCTGCTGCTGGGCGGGCGCGGCCACTTCAGCGACCCCTCGGGAGCGCAAGACTTTGCGCACCTGGAGCGCGCGCTGGCGCGGATGTTCCCGCAGCTCGGTGCCGTGCCATGCGCGTACCGCTGGGCCGGCCGGGTTGCCATCACGCGCGACTGCATGCCCCACCTGCACCAGCCCGCGCCGGGCATCACGGCGGCGCTGGGCTACAACGGCCGGGGCATCGCCACCGCGACCAGCCTGGGCCAGCACGCGGCAGCACTGCTCGCCGGCGGCCGCACCCGGGACTGTCCCTACCCGGTGACCCCCGTGCAGCCCATGGCGCTGCACGGGTTGCAGCGTTGGTACATTGCCGCGGGCGTGGCTTGGTACGGCCTGCTGGATCGGTTGGGACGCTGATTGCGCGGCTCGTAGCCGTGCGGCTGCGTTGCTTCGACCCGATGGATCAACCCACCCTCGCCGGGGGGGCTGAAACCGCCCCTTCAGACTCATACCTCGTTGGAAATGCGGGATTCCTTCAGATTCGCACCCCATTGGACAAGGCTGCAAGTTTGACCGCTGGTGGAAAACTGGATATCTTATTGATATCCATCAAGGAGCTCCGCATGCCTGCCCGTTCCACTGCGAACCAGATCGCCTTTCGCTATCGCCCGGTTGACAGCGACTTTGGCGTGACGCGCCAAACCGCCATGCGCCTGGCCGAACATCTCGGCGTCGATGAA
This sequence comes from Verminephrobacter aporrectodeae subsp. tuberculatae At4, assembly GCF_000193225.1. Taxonomy (GTDB): domain Bacteria; phylum Pseudomonadota; class Gammaproteobacteria; order Burkholderiales; family Burkholderiaceae_C; genus Acidovorax; species Acidovorax aporrectodeae. The sequence goes on from NZ_AFAL01000953.1 coordinate 733, forward strand.
ACACAGGCGATCCACCGTGCACTGCATGAGCTGGCCATGCGGGTGCTGCCACAGTACGAAGCCGATGATGGCCCGTTGACGGCCACGCAGGTCCGCCAGATCAAAAAGCAGGTTCCGCAGGGCCGCAAAAGGTCGGTGCGTTCGAGCCTGTTCGACGCGCAGACGCCGTGATCCACCCATGGTGGGGCGAACCCACTGCAGGCGAGATCGTCTGGTGTCATTTTCCCGACGCCATCCATCCTCGCCCGAAACCCCGCCCCGCGCTGATCCTGGCCGTGTTCGACGACGACGCGCCGCAGTTCACGGTGCGCGTGGCCTCCGGCACCAGCCAACGCACCACGGCGCTGCACCGGGGAGAGTTCTCGATTCTGCGCGCGCGCAACCCGGCAGCCTACAGTGCAGCGGGACTGAGCTACGACACCCAGTTCGACCTCAGGCAGTCCCTCGACCTGCCCTACGGCACCGAGTGGTTCTCGGTGCCGCCTGCTGCACCCCACGGCCAGACACCCAAGTTGGGCGTGCTGCATCCATCGCTCGTGCGCGCCGTCCAGGCTGCATTCCGGGCGGCTGCCGAGTGAGCGGATTCACGCCAGGCACAGGGGGCGGATCGCTGGTTAATCCCTATGCCCTCTTTCTTGACGCAATGGCTTTTCGCCCGGACACTTTCGTGCAGAAAGAAATATCTTTCCATACGAAAGATCGGAGACATGCAAGACCATGGCAGCAGCTCGCTCCGGCGCAGGCTTCAAATCGTTGAGCTCGCGCGCAAGTCGGACGCGGTGAAGGTCGAGGCGCTGAGCACGCTGCTGGGCGTGTCGCGCGTCACCATCCGCGGCGACCTGAATTACCTGGAGCAGCAGGGCTATGTGCTGCGCATGATGGGGCGCGCACGCTACAACCCGGCGCTGCTCCATGCCGTGCCAGCGCCACAGGAGACCCCGACAAGGCTCTGCGGCCCGGGGCCGAGCCGGGTCGCAGGCGCTGCACTGCGCTGGATTGCCGACGGGATGGCGCTGTTTCTCGGCGGCGGGGCCCTGGTGCACAGGCTGCTCCCGCAACTCGTAGTCCGCCAAGGCCTGACGCTGACGCTGCACGACCTGGCGATGGTCGCAACCGCCCGGCAGTTTCTGGCTTGCGGGGTCCATGTCACGGGCGGCGTACTGAGCGACGAGGAGCCGGGCCTGATCGGCCCCGCAGCCGAACAGGGCCTGCGCTCGCACCCGCTGGATCTGTGTGTGCTCGAAGTCAGCGGCATCGACTCCCGCGGTCGCGTCCTGTCCCGATTTGCCGGTGCGGCCCGGCTCTACGCCGCAGCGGTCAGTCACTGCGCCAAGGCGATCAGCTTGTCGCACGGGTCCGACGTCGGCGCGGCATCCGGGCACCCGGTGTGCAGCCTGGACGCGCTGGATGCGTTCGTCGTCCCGCACGATGCGCCACCGGGCGTCCTGGAACTACTCGCCAGACACCGGTTGCAGTCGGGCCGCAAGGCAGACGGTTTTCTGGAATTTCGCAAAGCCTGAGATCCTTCCAACCCTCCCATGGAGACCGCGCATGAACGCAAGAGCCTTTCTCAAATTCGTGGCCGCTGCCAGCCTGTGCCTTGCAGGCCTTGGTGCGCAGGCCCAGCCGTACACCGTGGGCGCGTCGCTGCTCACGCAGCAGCACCCTTTCTACGTCGAGCTGGCGCAGGCCATGCGGCAGCAGGCGGCCAAGGAGGGCGTCCGACTTGACCTGAGCATTGCCAACCAGGACCTGAACAAGCAGTTGTCGGACGTGGAGGACTTCGTGAGCAAAAAGTCCACGCGATCATCCTGTCGCCGGTCGATTCCAAGGGGGTCAAGGCGGCGGTGCTGAAGGCGAACGCCGCCGGCATCCCGGTCATCACCGTGGACATTGCCGCCAGTGGCGTGGCGGTGGCCGCGCACGTGGCGACCGACAACTACGCCGGGGGCGTGAAGGCGGGCGAGTTGATGGCGCAGGCCACCGGGGGCCGGGGCCGGATTGGCGTTCTGCACTACCCTGCGGTGCAGTCCGTGGTCGATCGCGTCGAGGGGTTCAAGAAGGCCATCTCGGCCCACCCGGGGATGAAGATCGTGTCCGTCCTGCCGGGCATCACGCGCGCCGAAGCCTTGGCAGCAGCGCAAAACATGCTGCAGGCCCATCCGGACCTGGCGGGCATCTTCGGCTTTGGCGACGACGCCGCGCTCGCTGCGCTGGCCAGCGTCAAGGCCGCGAACAAGCTGCAACAGGTCAAGGTCGTCGGCTTTGACGGGATGGCCGAGGCGCGCGCTGCGGTGGACAAGGAGCCGGCGTTCGTGGGCGTGATCCGCCAGTACCCGGACCAGATGGGCGTGCGGGCGATCGAGTTGGCCGTCGCCGTGCTGTCGGGCAAGCCGGTCGAGAAACTCAACCCGGTGCTGCCCGGCGTCTACACGGCGGCAGCGCGCCCATAAACCCCGGACTCTGAGCAGGACCGGATGATGAACTGCGCAGCCCCGGGTCGGGTGGTGCTCGAGGTGCGCGCCATGGCCAAGTCCTTTGGGGCGGTAGAGGCCCTGAAGGACATCTCGTTGACGCTGCGCGCCGGATCGGTGCACACGCTGCTGGGCGAGAACGGTGCCGGCAAATCGACCCTGATGAAAATCCTCGCCGGGGTCCACCAACCCAGCCGCGGGCAGATGTTCCTCGACGGGCAGGAGCTTCGCCTGGCCGGGCCGCGGGACGCCCGGCGCTGCGGCATCGCCATCATCCACCAGGAACTGAGCCTGGCCGGGAATCTGAGCGTCGCCGACAACCTGTTTGCGCACCACCCGCCGGGTCGGGCGGGATGGATCGACGACCGGGAGATGCTGCGCGCGGGCCGGAAATTGCTGGCCGAATGGGGAATTGCCATCGACGCCTCGGCCCAGGTCGCGCAGCTGACGCTCGCCGAGCGCCAACTGGTCGAGATTGCCAAGGCGCTGAACCAGCCCGCGCGGGTCGTGATCATGGACGAGCCGACCTCGTCGCTGGGTGCCAGCGAGGTCGAACTGCTGTTCCGGATCATCGAAGGGCTGAAGTCGCAGGGCAAGGCCATCGTCTACATCTCGCACCGCATCGACGAGGTGATGCGCATCTCCGACGAGATCTCGGTGCTGCGCGACGGGCAATACCTTGGCACCAAGGCGCGTGGCGAGGCCAGCGCGCAGGACTTGATCGCGCTGATGGTCGGCCGGCCGATGCGCGACCTCTACCCGCCCCGGCCGCCCGCGGTGCACAGGACGCGCCCGGCCCTGTTGCGCGTCGAAGGCCTGAGCGTGGCGCGCAGGTTTCAGGGCCTGGACTTCGCGGTCCACGCGGGGGAGATCGTCGGCTTTTTCGGTCTGGTCGGGGCGGGTCGCTCGGACGTGATGGCGGCGCTGTTCGGAATACACCGCGCCAGCGGCCGCATCACGCTCGACGGCCAAGCGGTGCAGATCCGCTGCCCTGCTGACGCGATCGCGCACGGCATGGCTTTCGTCACCGAAAACCGCAAGGAGCAAGGGCTGGTGCTGGACCAATCGGTGCTGCACAACATCACGATGGTGCACGTGCACTGCGCCCGCAAAGCGGCCTGGTGGACCGACGAAAGCCAGGAGCTGCGCCTCGCGCAGCGCCATGTGCAAGCGCTGGGAATCCGGCTCGCGAGCCTGCACCAACCGGTGCGCGAACTCTCGGGCGGCAACCAGCAGAAAGTGGTGTTCGCCAAGTGGCTGGCGCTGCGGCCCAGGGTGCTGATTCTCGACGAGCCGACCCGCGGCATCGACGTGGGCGCCAAGTTCGAGATCTACCGCACCATCCGGGAACTCGCTGCCGCGGGCACGGCCGTGCTGCTGGTCTCGTCCGAACTGCCCGAAGTGCTGGCGCTGAGCGAGCGCTTGCTGGTCATGCGCGCCAAGCGCCTGGTGAAGACCTTCGGGCACCCGAATCCGTCTGCTGAAACGGTGATGGCCTACGCCACGGGAGCCGCAGCAGCATGACCGGCTGGGCCCGTACCGCCCGGCGCTACGGCGGCATCCTGCTCGCACTGATGGCCCTGGGCGGGCTGTTCTCGGTGCTCTCGCCGGCCTTTCTGACGGTGGAAAATCTGCGCAACGTCGTGCTGCAGGTGTCGATCATCGCGATCGTCGCGTTCGGCATGACCTACGTGCTGCTGCTCGGGGAGATCGACCTGTCCGTGGGCGCGCTCATCGCGCTCAGCGGCAGCGTTGCGGGCCTGTTGCTCGCCCAAGGCGTTGCGGCCCCGTGGGCCGTCGCCGCCGCGCTGGCCTGCGGGCTGGCGCTGGGCGCGCTCAACGGCGCCCTCTCGGCGCAGCTGAGCATCCCCTCGTTCATCGTCACGGTGGCGAGCATGGGCATTTTTCGCGGGCTGGCCTACATCAGCTCGGACGGCATGCCGGTCACGGTGGACGACGAGGCCTTCCTGCGCATCGGCAACGGCCACCTGCTTGGCCTGCCGGTGCCAATCTGGATCCTGGGCGCGCTGCTGGTGCTGAACCACTTGGTGCTGTCCCGGAGCGTCTTTGGCCGCAAGGTCTACCTGGCCGGCGGGAATGCGGAGGCGGCGGCCTATGCGGGCATTCGCGTCCAGCGGCTGAAGGTCGCGATCTTCATGCTCTCGGGGCTGATGGCGTCGGTGGGCGGCATGCTGCTGACCGCGCGCCTGTACTCGGCGCAGCCGACCGCCGCGCTCGGCTGGGAGCTCGACGCGATCGCCGCCGCCGTTCTGGGTGGCACCAGCCTGTCCGGGGGCTATGGGAGCATGCCGGGAACGCTGATCGGCGCGCTGATCATCGGCGTCATCAACAACGGCATGAACCTGATGAGCGTGCCGTACTTCTATCAGCTCATCGTCAAGGGCGCCGTCATCCTGATCGCGGTCTGCATCGACGTGCAAAACAAAAAGCGCCGCAGCTGAGCCGCAGCACCAACCAAGGAAGCGAGATGGAAAAAATCATGACCATGGGCGAGATCCTGGTGGAGATCATGGCCACCGAACGCGGTCAGAGCCTGCGCGCGCCCGGGCGCCTGCTCGGGCCATACGCCAGCGGTGCGCCGGCGATCTTCATCGACCAGGTGGCGCGCCTGGGCCATCCGGCCGCGATCATCGCGTGCGTGGGAGACGACGACTTTGGCTGGCTCAACATCGAGCGGCTTCAGCGCGACGGCGTGGACACGGGATCGATCAGCGTACTGCCGGACGCCGTCACCGGAAGCGCCTTCGTGACCTACCGCAGAAACGGCGAGCGCGACTTCATCTTCAACATCACCAACAGCGCTTGCGCGCAGCTACAGCCTGCGCACGTCAACGCGGCGGCGCTGCGGGACTGCGCGCACTTTCACGTGATGGGCTCGTCGCTGTTCTCGTTTCGCCTCATCGACGCGATGAAGAAGGCGATCGACATCGTCAAGGGACAGGGCGGAACGGTCTCGTTCGACCCCAACATCCGCAAGGAGATGCTGCGCATTGCCGAGATGCGCGAGGCGCTGACCTACATCCTGGAGTTCACCGACATCCTCTTGCCCAGCGAGCACGAGCTCAGTCTGCTCGCCAACGCACCGGATGAGGCCGGTGCCGTGCGCGAGCTCTTTGGCAAAGGGGTCAAGGAGATCGTCGTGAAACACGGCGCGCAAGGCTGTTGCTACTTCGCCCCGGGCGTCCGCTTCGCGCTGGATGCGATTCCCGTCGAAGAACTCGACCCCACCGGGGCCGGCGACTGCTTCGGCGCCACCTTCGTGACCTGCAGGCGCCTGGGCAAAACGCCCGATGAGTCCTTGCGCTACGCAAATGCCAGCGGCGCCCTCGCCGTCGGAGCCAAGGGCCCGATGGAGGGAACCTCCGGTTTCAAGCAGCTTGATGCGTTGCTGGCACTTTCCTGATTGCCCGCCCACGCACGGTGGATAGCCGGTTTCACGGCAGGGTGAGCGCGGCCAGGGCCGCCAGGGGCGCGGTTTCGGCGCGCAGAACGCGCGGGCCCAGCGTGGTGGCGACGAAGCCATGTTGCAGCGCCAGCGCTTCCTCGGCGCGGCTCAACCCGCCCTCGGGGCCGCTGAGCAGCAGCACCGAGCGCCGGGCGCCGTCAGCCGCGTCCGTCGCGCCCGCCGACAGCGGCCGCACGCAG
>NZ_AFAL01000952.1 GCF_000193225.1 Verminephrobacter aporrectodeae subsp. tuberculatae At4
CTGAGCCGCTTCGACGGCGTCAAGTTCGGCCACCGCGCGAAGGACTACACCGACCTGGCCGACATGTACCGCAAGACCCGCGCCGAAGGCTTTGGCGCCGAAGTCAAGCGCCGCATCATGATGGGCACCTACGTGCTCTCGCACGGCTATTACGACGCCTACTACCTGCAGGCGCAAAAGATCCGCCGCATGATCGCCGACGACTTCCAGAACGCCTTCAGGCACTGCGACCTGATCGCCGGACCGGTGGCCCCGACCGTGGCCTGGGAAATCGGCGCGCATGGCAACGACCCGCTGGCCGACTACCTGGCCGACATTTTCACGCTGCCCGCATCGCTCGCCGGACTCCCCGGAATCAGCCTGCCCGCCGGCCTTGGCGCAGACGCAATGCCCGTGGGGTTGCAACTGATCGGCAATTACTTTGGCGAAGCGCGCCTGCTGAACGCGGCGCACCGCCTGCAACAGGCCACTGATTTTCATTTGCGCCAGCCCGGGGCAGCGTGAGTCCGCCATGGAATTTGCTCCGGCCCCTGGCGATACCGACGCCCCGCATGCGGCTTTGCGTATCCAGTGGGTCGATGCCCTGCGCGGGTTCAGCCCTCTGACCGATCCCATCAACCAGGGCCGCTTTTGCCGATTTCCTGGGCCGCGCCATGGCGCTTTTGGAAGTGTGATCCGAGATGGCCGTTGAAGCGCCCACATTAAGCGGTCAGGAACGAAGCGCGTTGCGCGAGCAGTTGCGCAACGCGCTTCAAACCATTCCGACCGATGATTCTCCGGACAACTGGAGCGATGTCTATGTTCCCCTATCCCATCGACAGGCGTTAAACCCTGAGCGCATGCTTGTCGAAAAAATCTGGTTGCAAAACAAGGCCAGCGTTTTGCAGAAGATAGAGTCCATGCGGGACAAGGCACTTGTTCCATGGCAGAACGGCGCGCCAAATTCGGAAAGAATGGAGCGATTGCTCGCAACCCTGGAGCAAATCGGCATTGTCAGACCACGGAAGAAGAATGGGAACGAGCGTATCGAACTGCCCGACATCTATCGCTTGGCCTACAAAATCGGCCGCCGGGGCGGCATTTCCACGCAAAGAAAGCCAAAACCATGAGCGCCACTCCGTCAGTCCGCGGCTACGAGGTCGTTATCGGCTTTGAGACCCATGCCCAGCTTGCCACCCAAAGCAAGCTCTTCAGCCGCGCGCCCACGGCCTTTGGCGCTGCGCCGAATACCCAGGCCTGCGCGGTGGATCTGGCGCTGCCCGGCACGCTGCCCGTGATGAACCGCGCCGCCGTCGAATGCGCCATCAGGCTGGGGCTGGCGCTGGGTGCGCGCATTGCGCCGGTGAGCGTTTTTGCGCGCAAGAACTATTTCTACCCCGACCTGCCCAAGGGCTACCAGATCAGCCAGTTCGAGATTCCGGTGGTGCAGGGCGGCGCGGTCGATTTCTTGCTCGGTGCGGAAAAAAAGACCGTGCGCCTGGTGCGCGCGCATCTTGAAGAGGACGCGGGCAAGTCGCTGCACGAGGACTTCGTCGGCCAAAGCGGAATAGACCTGAACCGCGCCGGAACGCCGCTGCTGGAGATCGTGACCGAGCCCGACATGCGCTCGTCCGAAGAGGCCGTGGCTTACGCCCGGGAGTTGCACCGGATCGTGACCTGGATCGGCATCTGCGACGGCAATATGCAGGAGGGGAGCTTTCGCTGCGACGCCAACGTCTCGGTGCGCAGGCCCGGCGAACCCCTGGGAACGCGCCGCGAGATCAAAAACCTGAACAGCTTCAAGTTCATGCAGCAGGCGATCGACTACGAGGTCCGCTGGCAGATCGCGCAGATCGAGGACGGCCACGCGATCCGGCAGGCCACCGTGCTGTTCGACCCCGACAGCGGCGAGACCCGCGCGATGCGCAGCAAGGAGGACGCCGCGGACTACCGCTACTTCCCCGACCCCGACCTGCCGCCGCTGCATATCCCGGAGCAGTGGGTGCAGGAGCAGCGTGCGCGGATGCCCGAATTGCCGCGCAGCATGGCGGCGCGTTTCGTTGCCGACTATGGGCTGCCCGAATACGACGCCGCGACGCTCACGCAGAGCCCGGGCCTGGCCGCCTGGTTCGAGGCCGTCGCCCTGGCGAGCGGCCAAGCCAAGCTGGCGAGCAACTGGATCATGGGCGAGGTCTCGCGCCGCCTGAACCAGGCGGAGATCGGCATCGGGCAGGCCCCGGTGTCCGCGGCGCAGCTGGCGGCGCTGATTCGGCGCATTGCCGACGCAACGCTCTCCCATAGCGCCGCCCGGCAGGTATTCGACGCCCTGTGGTCCGGTGAGTCCGCAGACGTGGACGCGCTCATCGCCGCCAAGGGCCTCGCGCAGATGAACGACAGCGGCGCGCTGGAGCAGATCGTCGATGCGGTCATCGCCGCGAACGCCGAGAATGTGGCGCAGTTTCGCGCGGGCAAGGCGAAGGCTTTCAACGCGCTCGTGGGCCAGGTCATGAAGGCCAGCCAGGGCAAGGTCAATCCGCAGCAGGTGAATGAGCTGCTCAAAACCCGGCTCGCCTGAGCCGCACGCCCAGCGCGCCCATCATTCCGCCACCATGCAGTCCGCACCCCGCACCAGGGTGCAGCGGCGCCCCGTGCACGGGGTGCTGCTGCTCGACAAACCGCTCGGCCTGTCGAGCAATGCCGCCCTGCAGAAGGCGAAATGGCTGCTGCGCGCCGAAAAGGCGGGCCATACCGGAACGCTGGACCCGCTGGCCAGCGGCGTGCTGCCGCTGTGCTTTGGCGCGGCGACCAAGTTCAGCCAGTTGCAGCTGGACGCGCCCAAGACCTACGAGGCCATCGCGCGGCTGGGCGTGACCACGGCCACCGGCGACGCCGAGGGCGCCGTGCTGCAGCGCCGCGAGGTGGACCCGGCGCAGCTCACGGCCGAGCGGCTGGCCGCCGTGCAGCAGCGCTTTACCGGCCCCATCCACCAGTTGCCGCCGATGCACAGCGCGCTCAAGAAGGACGGCCGGGCGCTGTACGAATACGCGCGCGCGGGTGTCACGCTCGAGCGCAGCACGCGCGAGGTCGTCGTCCTGGCGCTGAAACTGACGCTGGTGCAGAGCGAGCCCCCGTCCGCAGACCTGAAAATAGTCGCCAGCTGCAGCAAGGGAACCTATATCCGCACGCTCGCCGAGGACATTGGCGCGGCGCTCGGTTGCGGGGCGCACCTGGTGTTCCTGCGCCGCACCGCCAGCGGCGGCATCGGCGTCGAGGGCTGCATCACGCTGGAGCAGTTCGAGGCCCTGCCCGAGGCCGCGCGCCTGGCCCGGTTGCAGGCGCCCGAGTCGCTGCTCGCCGGGCATGCGCGTGTCACGCTGGACGGCGAGAATGCAGCGCGCTTCCTGTCGGGCCTGCGCCGCCGCGGGCCCTGGCCGAACGCCCGTGCGGTCGCGGTTTTTGGCGACAATCCCCGGTCCCTGCTGGGAGTGGGCCATATCGCGGGCGGGGAGCTGATTCCCGACAGGCTCCTGAGCCCGCTGGAAATCCGACAAATCTTGCAAGGCAGTCCGCAACCCGAAGCGGGTGTTCTGCCCGGCAAATAGCAGCGCAATGAAACGGCTATTTGCGGGGCAGGACGCCCGCAGCACATTGGAAAAAACATGACGACTCCACAAATTCGCAATATCGCCATCATCGCGCACGTCGATCATGGCAAGACGACCATGGTCGATCAGTTGCTGCGCCAGTCCGGCACCTTCGCCGAGCACGAGAAGGTCGTCGATACGGTGATGGACAACAACGCCATCGAACGCGAGCGCGGAATCACCATCCTGGCCAAGAACTGCGCCGTGAGCTGGGAGGGGACGCACATCAACATCGTCGATACCCCCGGCCACGCGGACTTTGGCGGGGAGGTGGAGCGCGCGCTGTCCATGGTTGACGGCGTGCTGCTGCTCATCGACGCGCAGGAAGGCCCCATGCCGCAGACCCGCTTCGTGACGAAGAAGGCGCTGGCGCTGGGGCTCAGGCCCATCGTGGTGGTGAACAAGGTGGACAAGCCCGGCGCCAATCCGGACAAGGTCGTGAACGCCGCGTTCGACCTGTTCGACAAGCTCGGAGCCAGCGACGAGCAGCTCGACTTTCCCGTGGTCTACGCATCCGGAATCAACGGCTGGGCGTCGCTCGAAGAGGGCGCTGCCGGCGAGCAGTGGGGCCCCGACATGTCGGCCCTGTTCAACACCGTGCTGCGGCATGTGCCGGCGCAAACGGGCGACCCGGCGGCGCCGCTGCAATTGCAGATCTCGGCGCTGGATTTTTCCAGCTTCGTCGGGCGCATCGGCGTGGGCCGCATCGGCCAGGGGACGATCCGGCCCGGGATGGACGTGCTGGTCATGGAAGGCCCGGAGGGCAAGAGCGCCAAGGGCCGCGTGAACCAGGTGCTGACCTTTCAGGGGCTCGACCGCGTCCAGGTCAGCGAGGCGGGCCCGGGGAACATCGTGCTCATCAACGGCATCGTCGACATCGGCATCGGCGTGACGGTCACCGACCCCGTGAGCCCCGCCCCCCTGCCCATGCTCGAGGTTGACGAGCCCACGCTGACCATGAACTTCTGCGTGAACACCAGCCCGCTCGCCGGCCGCGAGGGCAAGTACGTGACCAGCCGCCAGATCTGGGACCGCCTGCAAAAAGAGCTCCAGCACAACGTGGCCCTGCGCGTGAAGGAGACCAAGGAGGACGGCATCTTCGAGGTCGCAGGTCGCGGCGAATTGCACCTGACCATCCTGCTGGAAAACATGCGCCGGGAAGGCTACGAACTCGCGGTTTCCAAGCCCCGTGTGCTCTACAAGGAAATCAACGGCGAGAAATGCGAGCCCATCGAACTGGTGACCGTGGACATCGAGGAAAGCCACCAGGGCGGAGTGATGCAGGCGCTCGGCGAGCGCCGGGGCGAGCTGGTGAACATGGAGCCCGACGGCCGGGGCCGCGTGCGTCTGGAGTACCGCATCCCGGCGCGGGGCCTGATCGGCTTTACCAACGAGTTTCTGAACCTGACGCGCGGCTCCGGCCTGATCGCGAACATCTTCGACCGCTACGAGCCGCACAAGGGCGAGATCGGCGGGCGCAAGAACGGCGTGCTGATTTCCATGGACGACGGGGAAATCTTCACCTACGCGCTGGGCAAGCTCGACGACCGGGGGCGCATGTTCGTGCGCGCGAACGACCCGGTGTACGAGGGCATGATCGTGGGCATCCACAGCCGCGACAACGACTTGGTGGTGAACGCCACGCGCACCAAGCAGCTGACCAACTTCCGCGTCTCCGGCAAGGAGGACGCGATCAAGATCACCCCGCCGATCGACCTCACGCTGGAATACGGCGTGGAGTTCATCGACGACGACGAGCTGGTCGAAATCACGCCCAAGTCCGTGCGCCTGCGCAAGCGCCATCTGACCGAGAACGAGCGCAAGCGCGCGGGCCGCACCTAGCCTCGGGGCTGGCCCATGCCGAAACTCACGCATTCGCGCGCGGTGTTCCTGATGGTCGTGGTGGCCCTGATGTGGTCCATCGCGGGCGTGGTCACGCGCCACCTGGAGCACGCGCGCAGCTTCGAGGTGACGTTCTGGCGCAGCCTCTTCACGCTGCTGTCGCTGCTGCTCATCCTGCCAGCGCTGCAAGGCCGGGCGGTGTTTGCGACGCTGCGCCAAAGCGGCCGCGCGCTGTGGATCTCGGGCCTGTGCTGGAGCGTGATGTTTACCGCGTTCATGGTCGCGATCCTGCTCATGCCGGTGGCGAACGTGCTCGTCACCATGGCCGTGGGGCCGCTGCTCACGGCGCTGTTTGCGCGCGTCCTCATCGGCCACCGCATCGCGCCGCGCACCTGGGTGGCGATCGTGCTCGCGGGCGTCGGCATCGCGCGCATGTACGGATCGCAGATGGCCGGCCTGCCGCTGGCCGGGACGCTGGTCGCGCTGTGCGTTCCGGTGGCCGCAGCCATCAACTGGACGGTGGTGCAGCATGCGCAGCGCCACGGCCAGGCGGTGGACCTGGTGCCCGCGGTGCTCGTGGGCGCGGCGATCTCGGTCCTTGCCATGCTGCCGCTGGCCCTGCCGCTGCGCGCCTCGCTGCACGACCTGGGCCTGCTGGCCCTGCTGGGCGTGGTGCAATTGGCCATTCCCTGCGTTCTCGCGGTGCGCTGCGGGCGCGTTCTCAAGGCGCCCGAGATGGCGCTGCTGGGCCTGCTGGAAGTGATCTTCGGCATCCTGCTGGCCTGGTTGGGCGCGGGCGAGGAACCCAGCATGGCCGTGCTCACGGGCGGCGCGCTGGTGATCGGCGCGCTGGTTTTGAATGAAATTCTGGGCTGGAGGGAGCAGAGATGGCAGAGCCGCTCGTTGCAGAGGTCCTGAGCGAGGTGCGCGCCCAACTGGGGTTCATCACGCTGAACCGCCCGCACGCGCTGAACGCGCTGTCGCTGGGCATGGTGCGCGAGCTGACGCGCGTCCTGCGGGCCTGGCAGGACGACGCGCGCGTGCTCGCGGTGGCGCTGCGCGGCAGCGGCAAGCAGGGGCCGTTCGGCGTCTTCTGCGCCGGTGGCGACATCCGCTTTCTGCACCAGGCCGGCAGCCAGGGCAACCCGCTGCTCGATGATTTCTTCACCGAGGAGTACACGCTCAACCACCTGATCCACAACTACGCCAAGCCCTGTATCGCGTTCATGGACGGCGTCGTGATGGGCGGCGGAATGGGAATCAGCCAGGGCGCCGCGCTGCGCGTGGTGACCGAGCGCACCCGGATGGCCATGCCCGAGACGGCCATCGGCCTGTTCCCCGACGTGGGCGGCGGCTACTTTCTGAGCCGCTGCCCCGGCCGCGTGGGCGAATGGCTGGCGCTCACCGGCGAGAGCATCGGCGCGGGCGACGCCATCGACAACCGGCTCGCCGACGGCTTCCTCGCAGCAGACCGCCAGGCCGCCCTGTGGGACGCGCTGGGCGCGCAGCGCTTTGCCGACGGCGCGGCGGTCAGGGACTTCGTGGCTGCGCAGTTCGTGGCTCCGGGCGCGGGCCGAACGCTCGCCAGGGCCGGGATCGACGCGTATTTCTCGCTCCCCACCGTGGGGGAGATCGTGCAGGCGCTGGAAGCCGCCGACAGCGACTGGGCGCGCGCCTGCGCGGCCACGCTGCGCAAGCGCTCGCCGCTGATGCTGCACGTGGCGCTCGAGCAGATCCGCCGTGCGCGCGGCATGCGCCTGGCCGACGACCTGCGCATGGAGCGCGACCTGGTGCACCATTGCTTCCATCTGCGTCTCGGCCAGAGCGAGACGCTCGAGGGAATCCGCGCGCTGGCCGTGGACAAGGACCAGGCGCCGCGCTGGAACCCCGGCCGCATCGAGGACGTGAGGCCCGAAATGGTCGCGCCGTTCTTTGCAAGCCCCTGGCCCGCGCACGCGCACCCGCTCGCGGCCCTGGCCTGATATCCCGTCCCGCGCCCTCAGCGCCCGTGCCGCTTCATCGCGCGCTCGACCTCGCGCTTGTCTTCGCGCTCCTTGATGGTGTTGCGCTTGTCGTGCTCGGCCTTGCCCTTGGCCAGGGCGATCTCGCATTTCACGAGGCCGTTCTTCCAGTGCAGGTTCAGCGGCACCAGGGTGTAGCCCTTTTGCTCGACCTTGCCGACCAGGTGCCGGATGTCGTCCTTTTTGAGCAGCAGCTTCTTGGTGCGCGCCGCCTCGGGGTGCACATGCGTCGACGCGGTCTTGAGCGCCTGGATCTGGCAGCCGAGCAGAAACAGCTCGCCGTCGCGGATCAGCACATAGCCGTCGGTCAGCTGCGCCTTGCCCGCGCGCAGCGCCTTGACCTCCCAGCCGTGCAGCACCATGCCGGCCTCGTGGCGTTCCTCGAAGAAATAGTCGTAGGCCGCTTTCTTGTTGTCGGCGATGCGGGACGCGGGATCGGGTTTTTTGGCCATGGAGGTTTGGATGCGGCGCAGGCCGGGAGACGCATCCCTACAATTTGTCGTCGCCGCGCCAGCGCGATTCTAAATTCTCCCGGCCCGCGCGCCCTGCCGCAGGCAGCGTCTGCATGAAAACCGTCCACAAGTCCGTCCTCATCTGGTACAGCCCCGAAGAAATGTTTGCCCTGGTCACGGGGGTCGCGCACTATCCCGAGTTTCTGCCGTGGTGCGAGCGCGCGCGCGTGCTCGAGCAGACCGGGGACGGAATGACCGCCGAACTCGGAATCGCGCTCGGCGGCGTGCGCCAGACCTTCGTCACGCGCAACACGCACGAAGCGGGCCGGCGTGTGCAGATGCAACTCGTCAAGGGGCCGTTCTCGCGGCTCGACGGCGACTGGCATTTCCATCCGGTGGGGGACGGCACGCAGCGCGCCTGCAAGGTGGAACTGCGGCTCCACTACGGCTTTGACAGCAGGGCGCTGGCGGCGTTGGTGGGGCCGGTGTTCGACCGCATCGCCGCGAGCATGGTCGATGCCTTCGTCAAACGCGCGCAGCAGGTCTATGGCTGAGGGCGCCGGCAGGGCCACGGTGCAGGTCACGGTGGTGGTCTGCGTGGCCGCGCGCACGCTGCGCGAGTGGACGCTCGAACTGCCCGTTGGCGCCACGGCCGCTGACGCGCTGCGCGCGAGCGGGGCCGATGCCTTGCTGCCGCCGCAACCCGCTTGCCCAACGCTGGGGATATGGGGCCGCGTGGTCAGGCCGGATACACCCCTGGCGCACCTCGACCGGGTGGAGGTCTACCGGCCATTGCAGATCGACCCGAAGACCGCGCGCCGCGAGCGCTTTGCCCGCCAGGGCGCGCGTGCTGCGGGCCTGTTTGCCCGCCCGCGGCCGGGAGGAGGCAGTCCGGACTGAATTCCATGCTCGCCAACCAGAGCCTGAAAGTCCGCCCCGACGGCGACATGGCGCTGAAATTCGGCTTCGGCCGGCAGGCGAACGCGATGACGGTGCGCAAGGATGCCTTTGAGTTGCACCAGTGGCTGAACAACACGATCTACTACATGAAGTCCAACGGCGAACTCGACGAGATCGCGCGCAAGTGGATCGGCTCCCCGCTGCATGAACTGCCCACGTTCTGACGGCCTCGCGCTGCCGCAGCGGCTCGGGCAAGAGCACGTTGCTGCGCTGCCTCAACGGGCTGGACTCAGCGCACGCAGTCCGAGGCGACGATTTCGTCAACGCGCTTGGCCTCCGCCGCGTAGGCGGGGCCATCGAGGAAGATGCGCTCGCCCTGGGCGTTGGCCTGGGTGATCGGTTTGCCCGCGTCGAATGCTGCCTTGGCGGCACGCGCGCGCGCGCAGTTGTCTGCCTTGGCCTTGGCGACCTTTGCCTCTTCGGCCTTTTTCTTGGCCGCTTCCGCGGCTTCGGCCTGGGCCTTTTTCTCTTCCAGTTCCTTGTCCTTGCCGCTGCCCGGCGCGCTGGCGGCCGGTTTCGCCGCGGACGCTGGCGCTGGCGCGCTCTGCGCTCCCTCGGCGGAAGCCGGCGGCGCGGACGGCTGGCCCCCACCCGGCTGCTTGAGAATGTTTTTTTCGGGAATGTCCGCCGGAGGCGGGAGGTCGCTGAAGACCTTGTGTCCGTCCTTGTCGATCCACTGCCACTGCGTTGCGCCCACGGACCAACTGCTGGCGCAGGTGCAGGCGACGACCAGCAGGAGAAGCTTGTGCATTTGCATGCGCACGAGTGTAATCGCGCGGCCCGCCGCCCGCCAGTGCATGGACGGCGCGCAGACGACCGTGGCCGTGGCCCGCAAGCCGCCGCGCGCCGGGATTCTTCGGCCACGTTGCCTTTATGCGACGCAGGGCGCGCGGGTACAATCCGTTTTTTGGAGCCTTCTCATGCGCCTTCTCGGAAAAGCGCTCACCTTCGACGATGTGTTGCTGGTGCCGGCGTATTCCCAGGTCCTGCCCAAGGACACGTCCCTCGCGACGAAACTCTCCCGCAATATCCCGCTGAATCTGCCGCTCGTCTCCGCCGCCATGGACACCGTGACCGAGGCGCGCCTGGCGATTGCCATCGCCCAGGAAGGCGGCATCGGCATCGTGCACAAGAACCTCACGCCGCAGGAGCAGGCCGCGCACGTGGCCAAGGTCAAGCGCTACGAATCGGGCGTGCTGCGCGACCCCGTGGTCATCACCCCCGAGCACACGGTGCGGCAGGTGCTGGAATTGTCCGAGCAATTGGGAATCTCCGGCTTTCCGGTGTGCGACGCGGGCAAGGTGGTCGGCATCGTCACCGGGCGCGACCTGCGCTTCGAGACGCGCCACGACATCCCGGTGCGCCAGATCATGACGCCGCGTGAAAAGCTCATCACGGTCAATGAAAGGCAGGCAACGACGCCTGCCCAGGCCAAGGCGCTGCTCAACAAGCACAAGCTCGAACGCATCCTGGTGGTGAACGACGCCTTCGAACTCAAGGGCCTGATCACGGTCAAAGACATCACCAAGCAGACCAGCTTTCCCAACGCCGCGCGCGATGCCGCGGGCCGCCTGCGCGTGGGCGCCGCGGTGGGGGTCGGCGAGGGCACCGAGGAACGCGTGCAGGCGCTGGTCAAGGCCGGGGTGGACGCGATCGTGGTGGACACGGCGCACGGCCACAGCAAGGGCGTGATCGAGCGCGTGCGCTGGGTCAAGCGGAACTACCCGGAAATCGACGTGATCGGCGGCAACATCGCCACCGGCGCAGCCGCGCGCGCGCTGCTCG
>NZ_AFAL01000951.1 GCF_000193225.1 Verminephrobacter aporrectodeae subsp. tuberculatae At4
CACCGTGCGCCGCAGCAGCAACAGATCGTCGGCGTCAAACCCGGCTTCCTCCAGCCAGGGCCGGACGTGCGCCGGGCAGTCGAATTCCGCGCAGATGTCGGTCCGCAGGGCCCCCTCGCGCACCACGCCGGCGTCCGAGCGCGCGCCCAGCGCCAACTGCAGCGCGTCGATCAGAATCGACTTGCCGGCGCCGGTCTCGCCGGTCAGCACCGTGAAGCCGGACTCGAGTTCCACAGGCTCGAGCGCCTGAACGATCACAAAATCGCGCAGCGTGATCCGTCTGAGCGCCATGGTCAGGAGCCTCCTTCGTTCCAGCGCAGCTTCTTGCGCAAAGTGGCAAAGTAATTCCAGCCCAGCGGATGCAGGAAGCGCACGCAATGCTCCGAGCGCTTGACCAGAATGCGGTCGCCATGGAGCAGCGAGGCGAGCGACTGCATGTCGAAGTTGGCACTGACGTCCCGACCGGACACCACTTCGACGGCGACCTCTGCGGCGTCCGAGAGCACGATGGGGCGGTTGGACAGGGTGTGCGGCGCAATCGGAACCAGAACCCAACCCGGAATCGACGGATGCAGCATCGGCCCCCGGCGGACAGCGCGTAGGCCGTCGATCCCGTGGGGGATGCAATGATGAGCCCGTCGGCACGCTGGTTGGCGACGAAGTGTCCGCCCACCTCGACGCGCAACTCCACCATGCCCGAGGTTGCCCCCCTGTTCACGACGACGTCGTTCATCGCAAGGGCCTCGAAAAGCACCCGCTCGGCGCGCACCACGGCCGCGCGCATGAGCGGCCTCGAATCCTCTGCGTACTCTCCTTCGAGCATGGGGGGCAGGGTCGTCTGGTAAGTGTCGAAAGGAATGTCCGTGATGAAGCCCAGCCGCCCCTGGTTGATGCCGATCAGCGGCGTCCCGAATCGGGCGAGCCGGCGACCGATGCCAAGCATCGTCCCGTCCCCCCCCACCACCAGGCCCAGATCGCACCGCGCCCCGATATCGTCCACGGACAGCGCGGGGTAATGCGTCAACCCGGTGTTGCTCGCCGTCTCCACCTCGAGCGCAACCTCGCAACCCTGGCATTGCAGAAAATGCGCGATGTCTTCCAGCGCCTGGCACGAGCTGTCACCCGAGTAACCCGCAGATGAAACCTGGTACTTGCCTATGAGCGCAACATGGCGGAAATTGGACGTCATCGTGAAATTACATCATTAAAATCGCCCAATGCTCGATGATCGTGCCAAGTTGTTGCTCAAAGCCCTGGTCGAGCGCTATATCGCCGACGGGCAGCCCGTCGGGTCCTGGACCCTGTCGCGGGCGTCCGGAATCGACCTCTCGCCCGCGACGGTGCGCAACGTCATGGCCGATCTCGAAGAACTGGGCCTGATCGCCAGCCCGCATGTTTCTGCGGGCCGCATCCCCACGGCACGAGGCTACAGACTGTTTGTTGACACGATGCTGACGGTGCAGCGCGATCCGCTGACACCGCCGCAGCTTGCGCCCGAGCAGCCGCAAAAAGTGATTGCCAACGCGGCCCAACTGCTCTCCAACCTCTCCCAGTTCGTGGGCGTCGTGATGGCGCCGCGGCGGACATCCGTTTTCCGCCACATCGAGTTTCTGAGGCTTTCGGAGCGCAGATTTCTGGTGATCATCGTCTCGCCCGAAGGCGACGTTCAGAACCGGGTCATCTTCACCGACGTGGACTATTCCCAATCGCAACTCATCGAAGCTTTCAATTTCCTGAATGAACATTACGCGGGCCTTGCCATGGAACAGGTGAGGGAGCGTTTGAAATCGGAGGTGGACCTGCTGCGCGGCGAGATCGTCACGCTCATGCAGGCCGCGGTGAACGCCGGCTCGCAGGCCCTGTCCGAAGCGCAGGACGAGGTCGTGATCTCCGGCGAGCGCAATCTGCTGGCGGTGAGTGATTTTTCCAACGACATGGGCAACCTGCGGCGCGCTTTTGACCTGTTCGAACAGAAGACGCAAATTCTGCGGCTGCTCGACATCTCCAGCCAGGCCGAAGGCGTGCGCATCTACATCGGGGGGGAAAGCCACGCCATGCCTTTCGAGGAGTTTTCCGTGGTCAGCTCGTCCTACGAAATCGACGGCAAGATCGTCGGCACCCTGGGGGTCATCGGGCCCACGCGCATGCCCTACGACCGGATGATCCAAATCGTGGACATCACCTCCAGACTGCTCTCCAACGCGCTCAGCCTGCGCGGGTGAACAGCCCCTACAATACGGCGCTCGGGTTCGTGCGGGAGACCGCAGGGGCCTTGGCTGGTAATAGGGCGTTTTGGGCCGTTAGCTCAGTTGGTCAGAGCAGAGGACTCATCGAAGTGGTGACCCTGCCGTGAAAGCGGCAGCGGAAAAACCGGGTGAACTCAGGGAAACCGTCAGTCAACCCGTTGACCCGGCAATCCTGAGCCAAGCTCACTGAAGGCAGATCGAAAGATCGGTAAGTGAGAAGGTGCAGAGACTAGGATGTGAGGAGCCAATCCAATAAGCATCCCTGGAGCGCCCGGCACCCGAACGCACGGAGCAATCCGTGGCGCGGGTGATGAGATAGTCCGGGGAACAGGGAAACCTGTGCAAACCTGAATCCTTTGGTCGTTGGTTCAAGTCCAACACGGCCTACCAAAACGCAAACCGCGCAACCGCCACCGGGGCGTTGCCATGCGCAAATCAGCGCAATTGCAGTGCGGACGCGCCGAGCGATTTGGCGACCCCCCGCCCACGGCAGCGCCAAAACGCTTGACCAGCCGCTCGGCCACGTTTTCCCGGCGCGTGTAATCGATGATGTCCTCGGCCTGGACCACTTCGCGGGCCACGTAATCGAGGCTGCCCAGCTTGTCGGCCAAGCCCATTTCCACCGCCTGCTGGCCCGTCCAGAACAGGCCGCTGAAGGTCTCGGGCGCGGCCGTCTTGAGGCGCTTCCCGCGCCCCGCCTGCACCACGGTGATGAACTGCTGGTGGATCTGGTCGAGCATGGTCTGCGCGTAGGCGCGCTGCGTTTCAGTTTGCGGGCTGAAGGGGTCGAGAAAGCCCTTGTTCTCGCCGGCGATGAGCAGGCGGCGCTCCACGCCGAGCTTTTCCATGGCGCCGGTGAAGCCAAAACCATCCATCAGCACACCAATGCTGCCCACGATGCTGGCCTTGTCCACGTAGATGCTGTCGGCCGCGACGGCAATGTAGTACGCCGCCGAAGCGCAGCTCTCTTCCACCACGGCGTAGATCGGCTTGTGGTGCTTGGCCTTCAGGCGCACGATCTCGTCGTTGATGATTCCGGCCTGCACCGGGCTTCCGCCAGGCGAATTGATGAGCAGCACCAGGGCCTTGGAGCCATCGTCTTCCAGCGCGCTGCGCATGGACGCCACGACGAACTCGGCGCTGGCATCGGCGCCCGAGGCGATCTCGCCCTTGATGACGACCACGGCCGTGTGCGGCGCGCTCTTGCTCGTGCCGGGCGCTGCCTGGCGCATGGCGGCAAGCGCCACGGCGGCAATCAGCACCAGCCATGCAAGGCGAAAGAAGATTTTCCAGCGGCGGGTGCTGCGTTGCTCGCCCAGGGCCGCAAAGGCCAGCTTTTCCAGCGTGGCGCGCTCCCAGCCGGGTTCACGCGATGAATCGTTCACAAAAATACTCCTGAATTCTGGTCCCATCAGAGACCTTGAAAGGGCTGGCGTTCCGCGGGCCGCAAGCTGCGCGCAGTATGCCAGTGCAAGCATCTACCGGTGGCACCGGTCGCGAGAAATCCCCATTGGAACAGCGCCACTGTCGCGTAGTTTACGCCGACGCACCAAGCCGATGCAGCAGGGGCGTCCGGAACGCACGCCAGAGTGCGGATTTTCCGCAAACGATCCAGCGCTGCCCGTGGCGCCGGGCGGATTCTTTGCATGGCATGTGTCTTGCTAGGTTGCACTCGCAGGCTTTTTCAAAAATTCTTGAATATTCGTGAGGTGGTGCAATGGTGCAGATGGCAACGAAATTCTCCAAACGGCAGCTTCTTCTTGCGCTCGGAAAGACTGCCGGCGCAGCGACGATGTACCAGGCCATGACGACATTGGGGTTTGCTGCGCAGTCCAATTACAAAGGCGCGCCCAACTTGGCGGGCGCTCCCAAGGGAACCCGCGTTCTCATTCTGGGAGCCGGTCTTGCAGGCATGGTGGCCGCGTATGAATTGCGCAAGGCGGGGTATACGGTCAAAATCCTTGAATACAACCAGAGGGCCGGTGGCCGCTGCTGGACGATTCGTGGGGGGGACAGCTACACGGAACTCGGCGGGGCGACGCAGAAATGCAAATTTGATCCCGGGCTATACATCAACCCCGGGCCTTGGCGGATACCCTATCACCACCATGCGGTGCTCGGCTACTGCAAGCAGTTCGGTATCCGGCTCGAACCCTTCATCCAGGTCAACTACAACGCCCTGGTGCATTCCACCAAGGCATTTGGTGGCAAGCCGCAAAAATACCGGGACATTCAGGCCGATTTTCAAGGCCATACGGCAGAACTGCTCAGCAAGGCGGTGAATGCCGGGGCGCTCGACCAGCAATTCTCGGCGCAGGACAGGGAAAAATTGCTCGACGCAATGCAGCACTGGGGCGGGCTGACGCAGGAGAAAACCTACCGGCCGTCGCTGGAATCCAGCCTGCGCCGTGGTTTCAAGGTCGAACCGGGGGGCGGACTGATGCCGACCCATGAATTTTCAACACCAATGGACCATCAGGAGTTGGTCGATTCAAAGTTGTGGAAAAGAATAGTCGATGGCCAGGAGCTTGAATTCCAGAGCAGCATTTTTCAGCCGGCAGGCGGCATGGACATGATTGCCAAGGCATTTGAACGCGAGACAAAAGGACTTGTCCGTTACAACGCGAAGGTCGTGCGCATTCACCAGGACGATAAAAAAGTCCAGGTCAGCTTCAGGAACAGCGACGGGACGGGGGCCGAGCAGGTTGAAACGGCCGACTGGTGCGTCTGCACCCTGCCGCTGTCGATTCTGAGCCAGATTCCGCTGACGGCAAGCTCCAGCATGCTTGCTGCGATCAACGCCGTGCCCTATGAGGGCTCGGTGAAGATCGGGTTGCAGTTCAAGCGCCGCTTCTGGGAGCAGGACGAACATATCTACGGCGGAATCAGCTATACGGATACCCCCATTCAGAAAATAGCCTATCCAAATACGGATTATGGCAAGCCCGGGAAAGGCGTCTTGCTCGGGGCCTACGTGTGGGGGGCCAATGCCTTCGAGTTCACTGCCATGTCTCCGGCGCAACGGATTCGCAAGGCGGTGGAATACGGCGGTCATTTGCACAAGCAATACGCCGAGGAATTTGACAACGGCGTTGCCGTTGGCTGGCACCGGGTTCCCTGGGTCCATGGTTGTTATGGCAAGTGGAGCGACGAGGCGCGTGAAAGGCATTACAAGAATCTGTGCCAGATCGATAACCGCATCGTTCTTGCCGGTGAACATGCATCCTTTATTCCGGCCTGGATGGAGGGCGCCGTCCTGTCGTCGCTCGATGCCATCGAGCGTCTGCACACCATGGTCGTTGCCACGACGAAATCAGCATAAGGAGCATCTCATGTCATATCGATCCATGCGCCGGGCCCTTGCGGCCATTGCTTCCTTCCTGAGCGTTGCAGCCATCGCCCCGGACGCGGCGTCTCAGGAAGCGCCCCCGTTTTCTTCAGGAAAAGAATTCATTGCGCAAACGGGGCAGCAGCTCTACCAGACGAGCTGTCAGGGCTGTCATATGGCCGATGGCAAGGGGGCCCGTGGTGCGGGCACCTACCCCGCATTGGCGAATAATGGAAATCTCCAGGTTGCCGAGTTCATTGCAATCGTCGTGATGCATGGAAAAAACGGTATGCCCGGCTTTCGTGAATACATGAGCGACGCGCAGCTTGCGGACGTCATGAACCATGTGCGCAGCAGTTTCGGAAATAATTACGATACGGGCATCACCGCGGATTTCGTCAAAAAGCTTTCATCCCACAAGTAAAGGAGTGTATATCGTGCATAAATTGTTTGCGGTCCTCGCCGTCACCGGGGCGGTATTTTCCACGGGCGCCCATGCGCAGGGCGTCATCCGCCACAAAATCCCGGGGTCGGACTTTCCGATATCTCTGGCCATCGAGGTCCCTCCGGGACTGACTCTGGTGAATCTGAGCGGCGCCGTCCCGGACGTCGTCGATGCCAAGGCGGATGCCAACAGCATTGCCGCTTTTGGTGACACGCAAGCCCAGGCCATCAGCGTGCTCAAAAAGATCGAGGGAACCCTGAAGTCATTGAATTTGGGCATGTCCGACGTCATCAAGATGCAGGTTTTTCTGGTGAAGGACCCGGCGCTGGGCAAAGTGGATCTTGCCGGATTCATGAAAGGGTACAAACAATATTTTGGTACTGCCCAGCAGCCCAACTTGCCGACGCGCTCGGCCTTCGAGATTGCCGGGCTCGCCAATCCCGGTTGGCTCCTCGAGATCGAGGTGAGCGCGGTCCGTCCCCCAAAATAAATTAGCGCGTCTTGGTGTCCTCCGCCTCGGCGGAACCAAGGCGCTGGGGTTCACTGCCCCGATGGGTGTCCCGTTGGCCGCAGCGCCTCGCCAGCGAGCCGGGTCGAGCGCGCGAGGCCGTTGCCGCCGCCCGGCGCGGCACGTCATCCAGCGGCGTGCGCTGCGACCCAAACGCACCCCGTCGCGCCGCCGCTATCCATGAACCCGGTTTGCCCGCGAGCCGCATGCACGGTGGTGTATGATCCGCGCCGTGCCTCTGCTCATGATCCGACAGGCCGCCGGTGGGCGCATGCAATAACAAGATTCCAATAGGTAATGAATAAAAAATCCGAGGAGCCAAATGGACTATTTCCCGGTTTTTCTTTCCGTTGTATACGTCATACGCAACCACGAAAAGCACCTCGAAGGGATTTTGAAAAATGCAACAATGCAACTGGCTCCACTGGTCAGCGACTATGAACTCATCGTCATTGACAATGCCTCTGATGATCAGAGTCTCATCATTCTCAAGGAGCTTGCCAATCAGACAGGTCTGCCCAACCTGCAGGTGTACGCCCTGACCAAGGAAGTCGACAATGGCACGGCATCCTGGGTCGGCCTGGAAAATTCCCTTGGTGATTTCATTGCAGTCATTGATCCTTTGACGGACGATATCTCTTTTCTCCCGCAAATGCTGGACAAGGCAGCGAGCGGCGTCGAAGTGGTTTTTGCCAGAAACACACAGAAACCAAGGCAAAACTTCCTGTACGAAGCAGCCCACACCGTGTTCAACGGATTCTACAAGGTGTTCAGTGGAGTCCATTTGGAAAAGGAAGCTCCACAGTACAGGATGCTGAGCAAGCGCGTGGTGAATTTCATTCTCCAGCACCCACAACCTGCGATTACCTACCGGCACCTGCCTGCCACCGGCGGGTTCACCCGCTCCAATATGGAATACTGCAGCCCGCCGCTTGCCCCGCAGGCAAAGAGGATAGGCGAGAGTATTGACCGCGGAATACGCCTGCTCATTTCTACGACCGGCGCGCCCATGCGGCTGGTCACCGTCCTCTCACTATTTGGGGCCGCTGCGAATTTGGTTTATTCGCTCTACGTCGTGGCAATCGGCATCTTCAAAACCAATGTCGCGCCTGGCTGGGTCAGCCTTTCCCTGCAACAGTCCGGAATGTTTTTCCTTATTTCTCTGGTATTGCTGGTCCTCGGAGAATACATGCTCCACATGACCAGCCTTTCAAACGAAGGGCCGCTCTATCACGTAGGACAGGAATTCACGAGCGTCCGGATGACGCGCCGTGGAAAACTGAACGTCGAAGAAGTCACTTCGTCGCAATTTCCGTCCCCGGAGATGGCCGCGAAGCAGTTGGTTCAATGATGCATGCGACGGGGAAATTTGACGCGGCGATCATCGGCGGCGGCTTTTATGGTTCGACAATAGCAATATATCTGGCCCGGCAACGGGGCTTCAAGCGCGTCATCCTGATTGAAAAAGAGCCGCAGCTCCTGGCCCGTGCGTCGTATCACAATCAGGCACGCGTGCACAATGGCTACCATTATCCCCGGAGCTTTACCACGGCTTTCAGGAGTCGGGTCAACATGCCGCGATTCGTGCAGGACTGGTCTCTGGCCATCAAACGGGACTTCACGAAGCTCTACGCCATAGCGCGGCGCAACTCCAAGGTCACTGCCAAGCAATTTGAGCGTTTCTGCCAGGAGATCGGTGCAAAAACGATCCGCGCCAACAACGAGTTCAGGGGTTTGTTTTCCCCCCAATTGATTGAAGAAATTTTTCTTGTCGAGGAATACGCTTTTGACGCCAGACTGCTCGCGCAGTGGGCAGAGCGCGCGCTGTGTGAAAACAATGTTCGTGTTCTGCTCAAAACAAGCGCGACTTCGATCAACAGGTCCGCCGGGGGCGGGGTGAATCTGGCGCTGCACGATGGCAGCGGGAAGGAAGAATTCATTGACTGCCAGTACGTCTTCAATTGCACCTACAGTGGTCTCAATCAATTGCATGGAGACTACCCCGGAACGCAAACCGGATTAAAGCACGAAATAACGGAAATAGCCCTGGTCAAGGTGCCCGCGGAAATCGAGAACATGGGAGTGACCGTGATGGATGGTCCTTTTTTTTCGATGATGCCATTTCCGGCCCGCGGCCTGCATACCCTTTCGCACGTCCGCTACACGCCCCACCTCAGCTGGGAAGACAAGCAGGGGCTGGACCCCTATGCACAATTGGCAAGCCATGATCGATCCACGCGGTCTGATCGCATGATCAGAGACGTTGCCAGATACATCCCGGTCGTCAAGAATTCCCGCTACGTTGACTCTCTTTTCGAAGTCAAGACCGTGCTGCAAAAGAATGAGGGCGACGACGGAAGGCCCATTCTTTTCGAGAAGTACCACGAATTGCCAGGGTGCTACTCGATCTTGGGTGGAAAAATCGACAATATCTATGACGTATTGGAGAAGCTTGAGGCCGAAGACTTCTCCCTGACCCAGGACGCACCATGAAAACTGCGCTGATTGGTTTCTCCGGATTCGTCGGCAGCACCCTGCGGAGGCAAGCATCCTTTGATGCGCTCTATCGATCGAACAACATCCAGGATATTGCACACAAGGAATTCGATATGGTGGTCTGTGCAGGAGCGCCTGCGCAGAAATGGTTGGCCAATCGGGAACCTGAAGCCGACAGGGGAAAAATAAATTCCCTGATGCACAATATTGAAACCATAAAGTGCAAAAACTTCGTTCTGATCAGCACCGTGGACGTATTCCAGAACCCCATGGAAGTGGACGAGGAAACCCCGGTGGATGAAAAGGGATTGCATGCCTATGGCCAGCATCGCCGGCATCTTGAAAAATTCGTTCAATCCCGGTTTCCCTGCCATCTCGTCCTGAGGCTGCCCGGATTGGTCGGTCCGGGGCTGCGCAAGAACGTTATTTATGATCTGCACAATGAGAACAACCTGCATGCGATTGAGAGCCGGGGGGTTTTCCAGTTCTATCCCATGGTCAATTTGTGGTTCGACATACGGGCGGCACTGCGTGCCGGATTGAAATTGGTGCATCTCACCGCCGCCCCTGTCAGCGTCGAAGAGCTTGCCCTCCACGGTTTCGGCAGGGACTTTGAACAGCATTTGGCGGGCGTCCCGGCAAAGTACGACATGAGAACATGCCATGCCCCGGTTTTCGGGACCGAAGGTGCCTATCAATACGGCATCCGTGAAACCATCCAGGCGATCCGGGCCTACGCGCAATCGGAACCCGTTTCCAGGGCCGCCCCATGAGGATCGCGATATCCAACATCGCCTGGGACGTCGCCGAGGACGAGGCTGTGGCCCGGCTGCTTGGCGAGCATGGCGTGGACGCGATTGACGTCGCCCCAGGCAAGTACTTCCCGCAGCCGGAAAAAACAAGCGACGAAGAGATTGCCCGAGTCAGGGATTGGTGGAGCGAACGCGGCATCCAGATCGTGGGCATGCAAGCCCTCCTGTTCGGGACGGCGGGAATGAACGTGTTTGGCACGGCCGAATCCCGGGATGCGATGCTCGGGCACCTGTCTGCGATCTGCCGGATAGGAAGCCGGCTAGGCGCGACCAAGCTGGTTTTTGGATCGCCCAAGAACCGTGACCGGTCGGGACTGGATGATCGGGACGCCGCAGCGCTGGCGCTCTCCTTTTTCCAAAGGCTGGGGGAGATAGCGCAGGGGCATGGGGTTACGGTCTGCCTCGAGCCGACTCCCCCGTGCTACGGAGCCAACTTCATGCGAAACAGCGACGAAACCGCGCACATCGTCCGTGCGGTCGCGCACCCCGCCATCCGCATGCAGTTGGATACCGGTGCGCTCGTCACCAATGGGGAATGCGCTGCAGACGTGCTCGCGCGCTGCGCGCATTTGATCGGCCACGTCCACGCGAGCGAACCGGAATTGGCGCCGCTTGGAGATCGGGGAACGGACCATCGCGCCATGCATTCAGCCTTGGTGAAATTCTTGCCCCAGCATGTGCTGACGATCGAAATGCTGGCGACCAAGAGCGAGCCGCATTTGCTCTCCATCAAGCGCGCATTGGATTTTGCAAACAGCACTTACCGATCGCAGCAGGGGGCTATTGGATGAAATGGATCATTCTCTTGCTGGGGATTGCAGCCAACAGTTCGGCGAGTCTGCTCGTGAAGATCGCGGTGATGCCTCCGAGAAAATTTCCTACGCTTTCCGACCCCATGTCCGCATTCACCAATTGGCCATTCTGGTTGGGGCTGGGTCTGTACGGTGCGGCCTTTCTGTTGTATGCCGCTGCCCTGGCAAGAATCCCCCTGAACGTTGCGCATCCGATACTTACCTGCGGCGCAGTGGCAAGCGTCGCGTTTCTGTCCATGATAATTTTCAAGGAACCTTTTCACTGGATTACCGTGACGGGCATACTCTTGGTCATTGCCGGTGTATTTCTCATTTCATCCCGCGTTGCATGACCCATCATGACGAGCATGTCCAAAATTTCTCCTGAAGAGAGGGCCGCTTGGCAGGTTCCCGGTTTTGATACCCCACTCTGGTTGGGGCGCGAGCACCCTTGGTGCGTTGTCGTCCCGGTGATCAATGAAGGGGAGCGCATCAGAAGCCTTTTGCAGCGGATGCAGGCATGTGCCATTTCCAAGGTGGCGGACATCATCCTTGTTGACGGTGGAAGCCAGGATGGCTCCACGGACCCCAGGGCCTTGAAGGATCTCGATGCTCGGGGTTTGCTCGTAAAAACAGGCCCGGGAAAACTCAGCGCGCAACTCCGGTGCGCGTATGCCTTTGCGCTCGACCAGGGGTACGATGGAATCGTCACCATCGATGGAAATGACAAAGACGACCCGGAAGCGATTCCACGCTTCATCCAGGCTTTGGCGGGGGGCGTGGATTTCGTGCAAGCCTCCCGTTTCATTCCGGGAGGCATCGCGGAGAA
Source organism: Verminephrobacter aporrectodeae subsp. tuberculatae At4 (assembly GCF_000193225.1). Taxonomy (GTDB): domain Bacteria; phylum Pseudomonadota; class Gammaproteobacteria; order Burkholderiales; family Burkholderiaceae_C; genus Acidovorax; species Acidovorax aporrectodeae. The sequence continues at coordinate 11,456 of NZ_AFAL01000951.1, forward strand.
CACGCCTGCATTCCGGCATTTTGCCATCCGGCTCATCCATGCACCGTGCCTGAGCTTCGCCTCGGGCTTCCAATGGACAGATACGACCCAGGGATTCAGAGCCTATAGTCGAAGAATGCTTCTGGACCGCAGGATATCTCCTTTCAGGGACGTTTTTTCTGCGTATGAGCTACTGGCGTATCTGTCTTGCAAGGCGCCGCAGGTCGGATATAAATGCCTGGAAATCCCGACAAGCAGAAAATATCCGACGGGCGAAGTGCCCACCAAATAAGCAGCTTCAGAGGAAATCTTTCCGTCCTTCTGACGCTGCTGCGCGCTTGCTGCGGAAAATACGATGCCTGAGGCACGACAAATGCAAATGAACAAGAACCTGCCGGACAAAAAAATAGTGGGTACAGACTGAATTTCGTCCTCGGATTCGTGCTTTTTGTTTTTATCATACTGGCAGCAAGATACCAGTATTTTCTGCTGAATTATATCGAGTGGGGGGATGAGTCAGAGACGATCGTCACGGCCAAGATGATGGCATCCGGGCAATCACTGTATTCTGAAATATTCAACCACCACGGCCCACTGACATTTTTTCCAGGCGTGACGCTGGAGTTGTTTGGCGATTTCGGGGTCCGTGGCCACAGAGTTCCGACAGCCATTCTTCAAATAATCAGCATTCTTGCAATATATTGTTCATCAATATTCAAAAACAACATCACAAGATTGACAAGTGTTTTCTACGCAACATTCACCATAATTTTCCTCATGCCCAAACTCCTTGGGCATATGTACACGTATCAGGCGCTCACTGGGCCCCTTCTTCTGATAATATTGTTCGTATACACGTTTCCTTCGATCATCGATCGAAATCTGTTGACCGCTCCCAGGGTTTTCACCGGATCCCTGCTCATTGCCAGCCTTCCTTTCCTTGCAAGCACCTATGCTCCGATTGCTGCCATCCTGTTTCTGATTTCACTGCCGCGCTCGTACGTCAAGGCGTCCGTAGCCGGAGCATTTCTGGGAACGGCAGCGAATCTGCTTTTTCTCATCTGTTATGGATCACTGAAAGGTTTTTTGGCGATCCATTTTTATTTGAACTATGGAATACTCCCGGAGTACCTGGACGTCATTTCGTCTGCGTTGGCCAGTCTGTCAGGAAAAACCGACATCATAGGTCCATTTCTGATGTTCAGCATCATCGGGCTGTTGGCCCTGGCTTCCCATGAAAAGAAAATGCCATGGCGATCCATACTGCTGGCAATCGGTATCGCAAGTTTGCTCATCCGGGGCATTGATTTTCACGGACTTCCCTATTATTATGCCTTTATCGGAATTTCATTGCTGCCGATCCTGAAAATAAATGAATTCATCCATCCTGTAAAGCTCGGTGCCTTGTTTTTCATTTTGCTTTGCAGCGCAAGAGCCTCACTGCTTCTCCCCGGGGACCGGGAAGAACTCGTTGCCCGGAGAATACCTGCCGAAACCGAATTTTCCCGCTTGGTAAAAAAATATACCGACAAGAATGACAAAATCATTGCCTATTCCTTTGACAATTTCCAGTACATAGCCGCCGACAGGCTGCCGGCATCGGGTCATTTCTTCTATCTTCCCTGGCAGGAAAAATACAGTGAAAATCCAAAATTCGGAATCAACATTGACGCCTGCAAGGAAATAGCCGAATACCGGCCGAAGATCATGCTGATCAACAAATGGAAAGTATGGGGCCTTTATTCTTGGGACAGCTACGGGGGCTGCATCCAGAAGATCGTAGACACCCATTACACGCAAGTGCCTGATCGCCCGTTCTACATAAGAAAAGACATTTCCGCCGCAGAAACACGCACGCCATAGGCAGTTCAATCCTGCGGTGCCAGTTCGACCTGTAGTCGCCCGGTCTGCGGCTGCAGCTGGATCTGGCAACTCAGGCGCGATGCGCCCGCGCGGTAATGTTCGGACTCGGTCAACAGGTCCAGTTCGTCCTCGTCCGGCGCCCCGACGCTGCCATAGCCCCCGTGCACGTACACATGGCAGGTGGCGCAGGATCTGGCGCCGCCGCAGGTCGCTGCCACCGGCAGGCCGCGGGCTCTGAGAACCTCCATCAAACTGGATCCAGGCGGATTTTCCAAGTGGTGCACGCGGCCTTTTCGGTCCGTGGCTTCGATCGTGACGGGATGGGGCATGGCGGGAATTCTTTGGGTCGGGGAGGAATCCGGGGCGCGCACGGCGCAGGGGGGCGGTCGCGGATTTCGCGCAGGCTCAGGCCGGCGTCAGCCAGCCAAGCCGGGTCAAAGCAGCGGCGCTGCGCAATCAGCTTCTTCGCAGCAGCGAAGTCAGAGGCCGCGTTCACGCACTGCACCGCAGTGACGCCGTCGGTGGCGTTCTGGAACACCACGCTGAAACTGCCGCTGGCGGGGTCACCGCGCAGAATCTGGGCGTCACCGGGCCGTGGCAGCCCGGCCATTTGCAGCTTGGTGTCGA
>NZ_AFAL01000950.1 GCF_000193225.1 Verminephrobacter aporrectodeae subsp. tuberculatae At4
GCGCTGCTGTCCCTGCTCATGCGCTGCCAGCACGGCCTGGCGGGCGGCAGCGCCTTTGACCTGCACCGCCTCTGGCAACAGGTGCAGCGCCATGCCGCCCAGGCCATGGCGCAAACCACCGCGCACGGGGAGATGGAACTCGCGCCCGGCTCGCTGAGCAGCCATCTGGCCAGCAGCGCCTACTCCGCGTTTGAAGTCGCGTTTCTGGACTTGCAGGCGCGCACGCTGGGCATTCCGCTGGTGGACTTGCTCGGCGGCAAGGTCCGCGACAAGGTGGCCTACAGCGCCTACCTGTTCTACAAATGGAATGCCGCGGTAGACCCCGAGTACGCGCCCGACCCGTACGGCGAGGCGCTGAACCCGGCGCAGATCGTGGCCCAGGCGCAGAGCATGATTGCGCAGTACGGCTTTGAAAGCATCAAGCTCAAGGCCGGCGTCATGGATCCGATGCAGGAAGCCGATGCCATCCTGGCGCTCAAGGCCGCGTTTCCCGGCCGACCCTTGCGCATCGACCCGAACGGCAACTGGAGCCTGGCGACCAGCCTCAAGGTGGCCGACAGGTTGCAGGGCAGCCTGGAATACTACGAAGACCCCACGCCCACGCTGGAAGGCATGGCCCAGGTGCATCGCGCCAGCGGCATGCCGCTGGCCACGAACATGGTGGTGACCAACTGGAGCGAGCTGCGCCGCGCGGTGCCACTCGACGCAGTGCAAATCCTGCTCTCCGACCACCATTACTGGGGCGGCCTGCGCGCCACGCAGGCGCTGGCCAAGACCTGCGAGGCCTTTGGCCTGGGGCTGTCCATGCACTCCAACTCGCACCTGGGTATCAGCCTGATGGCCATGACGCACCTGGCAGCGTCCGTGCAGCACCTGAGCTACGCCTGCGACACGCATTACCCCTGGCAGAGCGAAGAGGTTCTGGTGGGCGGCAAGCTGCCCATCGTGGGGGGCTGCGTGCACCTGACGGACAAGCCCGGCCTGGGTGTGGAACTGGACCCGCACAAACTCGCCGAGTTGCACGATGCCTTCAAGTCCTGCCGCATCCGCACCCGCAATGACGTGGCGCAGATGCAGCGCTACCGCCCCGATTGGCGCCAGATCAAACCCCGGTTCTGAACAGAACCACGCACCGTCGTCAAACGGAGCATGGCCCCTCTACCAGGAATTCAGAAATGCCATGCGCAAAGGGTTGCTCTCCATGCTCAGGAGTTTGATCGCCAGGGCGCAGCACACAAGGACCAACAGGGGTTTGACCAAACGCGGGCCAACGCGCACGGCTGCGCGGGCGCCAAGTTGTGCGCCAGCAAACGCGGCGAGCGCCATCGCCACTGCGAGTGGCCAGACTATCACGCCTTTGGCAATGAAAATGGACAGCGAACCCAGGTTGCACGATGCGTTGGCAATCTTGGTAAAACTCATGGCGCGCATCATGCCCAGGCCACAGAGAAGCACAAAACCGACCATGAAGAACGAGCCGACACCGGGGCCAAATATGCCATCGTACATACCAAGGAGCGGTGCGACGGTGATGGAAAAAACGAAGATGCTGATTCTTCTGCGCCGTTCTTCATTTCCAAGTCGCGGTGAAAATATGAAATAGAGGGCGACGAAGATCAGCATGACCGGCACGCAGGCCTCCAGCCAACGCTTGTTGACTGCACTCACGAGCAGGGCGCCGCAGGCCCCGCCAAAGAATCCGCAGAAAACAAGCCATCGGCTTTCCCGCCATTCGATCAGACCTTTGCGGGCAAAGGCCACGGTTGCGGATACCGTGGCGGAGGCCGCCTGGAATTTGTTCGTTGCTATTGCACTCACAGGTTCCAGCCCCGCCAGAAACAGGGCGGGTAATGTGATCAATCCTCCGCCACCCGCGATGGCATCAAAGAATCCCGCCAAAAAGGCCACTGCCGTCAACATGCCGATGGCATCCCAAGTCATATTCATTCCATGCGCATGAAGACGGCAGTGTTCTGCCAGAGGATTGAATCCCGGTCTCCGGGTTATTTATTTTGCAAAAACCAGGGCCCTGGATGCCACTTCCGCGGCCCTTGCCAGAGCCGCTTCCTTGGTTGCCTGCACGTTCATGTTCAGGACGGTTGGCGAGAAATCGATCCGATCGATCAGCTCGATGCCGACGAATTCCAACCAGTCAATGAGGTATGGCATGTTGAAATCCGATCCGAAGCCTGGCTGAATGCCTTCGTGGTAGACGCCGCTGGCCTGAATGACCACCGCCTTCCTGCCCGTCAATAAACCACTGTAGCCCTTTGCGGGATCGAACCCGAAGGCCCAGCCAGGCTGGGTCACGATATCGATGAACTGCTTGAGCGCGTAGGGGGTGCCATTGTTCCAGAGGGGCGTGTTGATGACCAGAAACTCGGCCGCTGCGAGCCTGTCGAAGACGGTCCGTACGTCAGACCAGACGCTCTCCTGCTCCGGCGTCATCGCGCTTCCGCTGAAAAGGGCCATTTTGGCAGCGGCAGCGACTTCACCAAACTCGGGCATCTCCCCGGCAAACAGGTTCATGCGATGAATATCGATCGCATGCTGCTTTTTCAGATCGGAAAGAAATGCTTGTGCAATATCGAGTGACGTGCTTGCACTCCCGCGGGGGGAGGCGTTGAGATGGAGAACTTTCATGGGGGAACTTTCTTTTGGACCAACAAAAAAACACCCGCGAGAAACTCACGGGTGTGCTCGCCAACCGTCAGCCAGATTTTCCGGAAGGTCCGGGGCAGATGATGGCGATGCAGTCATCGATCCTACGGCATTCGCGCGCAACGCGCTGGGCGTGCGGGAAAGACCATTCAAGGTAAAAGCCCTTTAAAAGCGCGGCAATTCGGGGTGGCTGATCTGCCCGCCGCGCACCAGCATTTTTCCGTATTCGGCGCAGCGGTTCAGCGTCGGGATCACCTTGCCGGGGTTGAGCAGCCCGGCGGGGTCGAAGGCCTGCTTGAGCGCGAGCATTTGCGCGCATTCTTCGGCGCTGAATTGCACGCACATGCTGTTGAGTTTCTCCACGCCCACGCCATGCTCGCCGGTGACCGTGCCGCCCATGGCCACGCTGGTCTCCAGGATGTCGGCGCCAAACAGTTCGCAGCGGCGCAGTTGGTCGGCGTCGTTGGCGTCGAACAGGATCAGCGGGTGCAGGTTGCCGTCGCCGGCGTGGAATACGTTGGCGCAGCGCAGCTGGTATTTCTTTTCCATTTGCTGGATCGCCAGCAGGATGTCGGCCAGCCGCCGGCGCGGAATGGTCGAGTCCATGCACATGTAGTCGGGGCTGATGCGGCCGCTCGCGGGGAAGGCGTTCTTGCGTCCGCTCCAAAAGCGCAGGCGCTCGGCTTCGTCGCGGCTGACCGACAGCGCGGTCGCGCCGGCGGCGCGCAGCACGGCGCCCATGCGCGCGATTTCTTCTTGCACCTCTTCGGGCGTTCCGTCGCTCTCGCACAGCAAAATGGCTTCGGCGGTCAGGTCGTAGCCGGCGTGCACGAAGTCCTCGACCGCTGCGGTCATCGGCCGGTCCATCATCTCCAGGCCGGCGGGGATGATTCCGGCGGCGATCACTGCGGCCACGGCCGCGCCGGCTTTGCGCACGTCGTCAAAGCTGGCCATGATGCAGCGCGCCAGCGGCGGCTTGGGGATCAGTTTCACGGTGACCTCGGTGGTCACGGCGAGCATGCCCTCGCTGCCGATCACGGCGGCCAGCAGGTCGTAGCCCGGGGTGTCGAGGGCCTCGCTGCCGAACTCCACCGGCTCGCCGTCGGCCATGAAGCCGCTGATTTTCAGCACGTTGTGCAGCGTCAGACCGTACTTCAGGCAGTGCACGCCGCCCGAGTTCTCGGCCACGTTGCCGCCAATGGTGCAGGCGATCTGGCTGCTCGGGTCGGGCGCGTAGTACAGGCCGTAGGGCGCCGCCGCCTCGCTGATCGCCAGGTTGCGCACGCCGCATTGCACCAGCGCCGTGCGCTGCTCGGGGTTCAGCGCGAGGATGCGGTTCAGCCGGGCCAGCGACAGCGTCACCCCCATGGCGTGGGGCATCGCCCCCCCGGACAGCCCCGTGCCCGCGCCGCGCGCGACCACCGGCACCTGCAAGCGGTGGCAGAGCCTGAGCAGGGCCTGCACCTGGTCGCGGGTTTCGGGCAGGCATACCAGCAGCGGGCGCTGGCGGTACGCGGTCAGGCCGTCGCATTCGTAGGGCGTCGTGTCTTCGTCCTGCCAGAGCAGGGCCTGCTCGGGCAGGACGCGGCCCAGGGCCTGGACCAGCTCGGCCTGGCGTGCGGCGCGTTCGGCGGCGGTGATGGTGGGGGCGGTGGGGGTGTTCATTTTGCAGCCCGGCGTCAGCGGAAGATGACGGTCTTGTGCCCGTTGAGCAGCACGCGGTGCTCGCTGTGCCACTTGACCGCGCGGGCCAGGACCTGGCTCTCGGTATCGCGCCCGCGGGCGGTCAGGGCTTCGACGGTGTCGGTGTGCTCGGCGCGGGTGACGTCTTGTTCGATGATCGGGCCCTCGTCGAGGTCCGGCGTGACGTAGTGCGCGGTGGCGCCGATCAGCTTCACGCCACGGTCGTGCGCCTGGGCGTAGGGCTTGGCGCCCTTGAAGCTGGGCAGGAAGCTGTGGTGGATGTTGATCGCGCGGCCGGTCAGCCGCTGGCACAGCGCGTCCGAGAGCACCTGCATGTAGCGCGCGAGCACCACCAGCTCGGCGCTTTCGGCCTCGATGATCTCCAACTGCCTGGCCTCGGCCTGCGCCTTCGTGGCGGGCGTGACAGGCAGGTGGTGGAACGGCACGTTGTAGCTTGCCGCCAGCTGGTAGAAGTCGCGGTGGTTGCTGATGATCGCGCGGATGTCCACCGACAGCAGGCCGGACTTCCAGCGGAACAGCAGGTCGTTCAGGCAATGGCCTTCCTTGCTCACGAGCAGCACCGTCTTGATCGGCTGGTCCGTGGCGTGCAGGCTCCAGCGCATCTGGTGGGGTTCGGCAAAGCGCGCCAGCTGGTCCTGGAGGCTGGCGCGGTCATGCGGTGCGCAAGCAAACTGCACGCGCATGAAGAACAGGCCCGTGGCGTGGTCGTTGTACTGCGCGGCTTCTTCGACGTTGCCGCCATGCTCGAGCAAAAAGCCCGAGACGGCGTGCACCAGCCCCAGGCGGTCGGGGCAGGACAGGGTCAGGATATAGGAATGGCTCATGGCGGCGCGATTGTCGCAGCAGGGCAGAGGCTGCACCGCCCCTCAGCGCAGCAGCATCGCCGACATCGCCGAGCAGCAGTTGAGCATGCGCACGGCCGCTTCCACCGTGTCGGTGGTGAAGCGCAGGGTCACGCCATCGACGCGTTCCAAGGCCGGCCATTGGCAGAAAAGATCCGCCTGGGCCGGCGATTGGGTGCGCAGCGTGACCGCCTGCGGCCCTTTGAAGACCAGCGGGACTGCGCCGGAGCGCGCAGCCAGGGCCTGCGCCGTGCCGGCCCGGATCGCCTGGCGCGATTCCTCCGGGGACAAGGACACGCCGCTGTGGCAGCCCGTGGCCCGCTTGGTCTGCACGAAGGTCGCATGCGGAAAGAGCGGCCGGTTCTCGGCGATGAACACGTCGTCCCCGCTGCCCATCACCACCGGTACGCCATATTCGCCGGCCAGTGCCCCGTAGAGTCCGGCTTCGCCCAGTTCCTGCGCGCCCAGCCAGACGCCGGCAAAGGCAGAACCGTTGATCGTGTGCGCGAGGATTCCGCGTCCCTGCGCACGCGCGTGGTAGCCCACCATGCACAGCGCGTCCACGCCCTCTTCGACGCCCGCCACCATGCCCAGGTAGCGCGGCTTGCCCTGCACGACGCGGGCGCGCGCGTCGAGCACGTCGGGCGGCATGTTGCGAAAGCCGCCGTGCGAGTCGTTCACCAGCACCCGCGTGGCGCCCGCGTCGAAAGCGCCGGCAATTGCGGCGTTCGCCTCCTGCGCCATGAGCAGGCGCGCGCGTTCGAACTCCGGGTTGCCGGGGCGCGCCTGTTCCGCGTGGTAGACGCCGGCCACGCCTTCGATGTCGGTGGAGACCAGGACTTTCATGCGGGGGTGCGCGCTGGAGCGAAGGAAGGCAAGCGCGCCAGCACCTCGCCGAGGGGGGCCCGGTGATTGCCGTCGCGGCCCGTCACGGCCGTGGCGTGCCAGAGCGCGTGGAGAATCGCCTGCTCGGTGCTGTCGGCTGTGGCCTGGAAGAGCCCGTCGAGCAATTCCTCGTGCAGCAGCGCGATGGCAGGCATCGGTCGCTCAACGCGGTCCGGCACGGTGCAGGCCGTGGAGAAGGCGAGCACGATGTCGCCGCTGCCATGGCCGAGGACCGAGCCGGTGCGCGCCAGCCCCGCGCCCGCGCGCAGCGCCAGCCGCCGCAGTTGCCGCGCGTCGAGGGGCGCGTCGGTGGCGACGACGATGATGATCGAGCCCTTCTCCGGCTCCTGCGCCGCGGCCGCAGCCTGCGCCGCGAGCCGCGCGCCGACCGGATCGCCGGCCAGGACCAGCTGCGCCTGGCGCCCGTAGTTCGCGAGCACCAGCGTGCCGACGGTGTGCCTCCGGCGATCGGGCGCGGGCACGCACCGCGAGGCGCTGCCGATGCCGCCCTTGAGCTGAAAACTCGACATGCCGCGGCCCGCGCCGACCGAGCCCTGGGCGAAATCGCTGCCCGCGCTCTCCAGCGCATGCAGGTAGTCGGCCTCGGTCACGGCCAGCCGCTGGATATCGTTGAGGAAACCGTCGTTGCACTCGAAGACCAAGGGATTCACCGTGGGCAGCGAGCGGCCGCATTCGGGGTTGGCGGCCACGCAATGCCGGATCTGCGCCGTGGCAACCGTGCCGACGCAGAAGGTATTGGTCAGCGCAATCGGCGTCTCGAGCACGCCCAGCTCGGCCAGCTGCACCAGGCCCAGGCTCTTGCCAAAGCCGTTGAGCACCACGGCGGCCGCGGGCACCTTGTCGCGGAACGGGTCGCCTGCGTGCGCGCGGATCACCGTCACACCGGTCTGTATGGCGCCAGCGTCCAGCGTGCGGTGGCCGACCAGCACGCCCGCGACGTCGGTGATGGCATTGCGCGCGCCCTGGAGCAGGGCGCCGATGCGGGGCGCGGGCGTGGAGGGCATGGATTGATTACTGGCGGTCGATTCTTGGATCGAGCGCGTCGCGCAGCGCATCGCCGAGCAGGTTGAAGGCGAGCACGGTGAGGAAGATCGCCAGGCTGGGGAACAGCGCCACGTGCGGCGAGGTGACCATGTCGGCGCGGGCCTCGTTGAGCATCGCGCCCCATTCCGGCGTCGGCGGCTGCGCGCCCATGCCCAGGAACGACAGGCTGGCGGCCGTGATGATCGAATTGCCCACGCGCATCGAGAAGTACACGATGATCGCCGAGACCGTTCCCGGCAGGATGTGCCGCACGACGATGGTCCAGTCCGACGCGCCAATGCTGCGCTCGGCCTCGATGTAGGTCTGCTGCTTGAGCGCCAGGGTGTTGCCGCGCACGAGGCGCGCAAAAGCCGGCACGCTGAACACCGACACGGCGACCACCACGTTGCCCATGCTGCTGCCGAGAATGGCCACCACGCCGAGCGCGAGCAAGATGCCGGGGAAGGCAAACAGCACGTCGGAGATGCGCATCACGATGCGGTCCCACCAGCCCCCGTAGTAGCCGGCCAGCAGGCCGAGGGCCGTGCCGAAGAAGCCGCCCACCAGCACGGAAAAAAAGCCCGCTGCCAGCGAGATGCGCGTGCCCATGAGGATGCGGCTGAAGATATCGCGTCCCAGCGGATCGACACCGAACCAGTGTCTGCCCGAGGGCCCTTTGCCGAGCATGTCGTAGTCGAAGAAGTGCTCGGCATCGAAGGGCACGATCCACGGCGCGCACAGCGCGACGAACACCAGCAGCAGCACGAAGATCGCCGCGGCGATGCCCACGGGCTGCTGCCTGAAGCGGCGCCAGCATTCGCTCCAGGGCGTGCGCACCCGGCCCGCGGCAACCGGGGAGGGTGCAGCGATGAAGCCGGCGGACCGGTCGGAAGTTTGCGTCATGCCTGCGAGCTCACTGGTAGCGGATGGTGGGGTTGATGAAGCCGTACAGCACGTCCACGACCAGATTGATCAGAATGAATTCGAGCGAGAACAGCAGCACCAGCGTCTGTATCAACGGGTAGTCGCGCATCTGCACGGAATCGACCAGCAGGCGGCCGAGGCCGGGCCAGTTGAACACCGCCTCGACGAGGATCGAGCCGCCGAGCAAGAAACCGAACTGCAGGCCCATCATCGTGACGACCGGAATCAGCGCGTTGCGCAGGCAATGCCGGACGATGACGCTGCGCTCGCGCACGCCCTTGGCGCGCGCGGTGCGCACGAAGTCCTCCTGCATCACCTCGACGAACGACGCGCGCGTAAAGCGCGCCATCACGGCCGCGACGGCGGCGCCCAGCGTGATCGAGGGCAGGACGTAGTGCTTCCAGCTGCTCGCGCCCACCGTGGGCAGCCAGCCGAGCTGGACCGAGAAAATCTGCATCAGCAGCATGCCCAGGGCAAAGGCAGGAAAGGAGATGCCCGATACGGCCAGCGCCATGCCCAGCCGGTCGGGCCATCGGTTGCGGAACACGGCAGAGACGATGCCGATCCCCATGCCGAAAAGCACCGCCCACACCATGCTGGTCAGGGTCAACAGCAGCGTCGGGAAGAAGCGCTCGGCGATCTCCGCGGACACCGGCCGCCGCGTGCGCATCGAGGTGCCGAAGTCGCCTTGCAGCGTGTGCAGAAAGAAGCCCACGAACTGCTGCGGCAGCGGCTTGTCGAGCCCGAGTTCCTGGCGCACCATGGCCACGGTCTGCGCGTCCGCGTCCTGTCCGGCGGTCAGGCGCGCCGGGTCGCCGGGGAGCATGTGGACGAACAGGAACACCAGAGCGGCCACGATGAGCAGCGTGGGAATCAGGCCTGACAGGCGTTTGAGAAAGTAACTCAGCATGGGCGACGGAGGCCTCGCATGCGTGCGTGCGCGCTGTGCACCCCGTCAGTGCGCAACGGCGATGGCGTCGATGTTGATGTTCGCGTCGGGCATGACGTGGACACCCGACAGGCGCTTGGAGTGCGCCGACAGATTCTGGTCCGTCAGCAGCGGAACGCGCGGCAGGTCCTTGCGGATCTCGTCCTGCGCAATCTTGTAGAGCGCGGCCTTTTCCTTTGCGTCCACCGTGGTCAGCGCCTTGGCGAGCGCCTGGTCCACCACCTCGCTCTTGTAGAACGACATATTGTTGAGCTTCGGCGCCCAGGATTCGGAGGCGAACAGCGGACGCAGGCCCCAGTCGGCCTCCCCCGTGGACGACGACCAACCGGAGTAATACATGCGGACCTTGGCCGTTTTGGGGTCGGGCCAGGCATCGACCATCTCGGCGCGCTGGCCCACTTCGAGCGCCTGCACCTGCAGCCGGATGCCCACCTGCGCGAGCTGCTGCTGCACGAACTGGAGGACCTTCTGGCTGCTCGTATTGTTCGAGGAACTCCACAGCACCGACTCGAACCCGTCCGGGTAGCCGCCTTCCTTGAGCAGTTCCCTGGCTTTCTTCACGTCGTACGGAATCGGCGCCATCTTTTCGGCGAACTGCACGCCCTGCGGCAGCACGCCTTGCGCAGGAAAGGCGTAGCCGCCGAACGCAACCTTGGCCAGCGCCTCCTTGTTGATGGCGTAGCCGATGGCCTCGCGCACCTTCGGGTTGTCGTATGGCTTGTGCAGCATGTTGAACGCCAGGAAGCGCATCATGATCGAGGGCGACGCGACCACTTCGAGCTTGTTGCTCGCCTTCAGCAGCTGCGCCTGTTCATAGGGAATCGGGAAGGCGAAGTCGGCCTCGCCGGTCTGCAGCATCGCGGCGCGCGTGTTGTTCTCGGGCACCGGCTTCCATGCGAGGGTGTCGATCTTCGGGTAGCCCTTCTTCCAGTAGCCGTCGAACTTCTTGGCCTTCACGGCGTCGGTCTGCTTCCACTCGACGAACTCGAAGGGGCCGGTGCCAACGGGGTGGAAGGCAATGTCCTTGTTGCCCCATTTCTTCAGCGCGGCGGGTGAAATCATCGCCGCCGAGGCGTGGGCCAGCGAGTTGATGAAGGGGCCGAAAGGCTCCTTGAGCGTGATGCGCACGGTGTCGGCGTTGAGCACCTCGACCCGGGCCATGCGGTTGAACTGGTTGTGGCGCAGCAGCTTGTTCTCCCGATTCAGCACGCGGTCCAGCGTGAGCTTCACGGCGTGCGCGTCGAAGTCGGTGCCGTCGTGGAACTTCACGCCGGTGCGCAGCCGGAAGGTGTAGACCAGCCCGTCCTTCGACATGTCGTGGCTCTCGGCGAGCACGTTCCGTATTTTCAGGTCCTTGTCGAACTGGAACAGACCTTCATAGAAGGACTTGGTCACGGCCGTGGTGATGGTCGAGTTGGTGTTGTACGGGTCCAGCGTTTCCGGTTGGTAGCCGATCGCCAGGACCACGTCGCGCGCAGCCAGCGCCGTGCCCGACGCGGCCAGCGCGGCCAGGCCCAGCAGTGCGGACAGCCAGCGGGAAGAGGAAGAGAAAGAGGATTGCTGCATGGAGAGACTCCGGTCGGTTCATGGAAGGAAATCAGAAAGCACCGCCGATGGCGTGCCGCGCAACGAAGTGGCCCGGCGCCACCTGCACCAGGGGCGGCACGTCGGGCTCATCGCCGAGCGCGCGGATCGGGCCGGGAATTTCGCCCTCGGGCAAGGCGCGCGGCCTGTGGCGGTGCGCCGGGTCGGCCACGGGAACGGCCGCCATGAGCCGGCGGGTGTAGGCGTGCTGCGGCGCCTCGAACACGGCGCGGCGCGGGCCGATCTCGACGATCTGGCCCAGGTACATCACGGCCACGCGGTGGCTGATGCGTTCGACCACGGCCATGTCGTGCGAGATGAACAGGAAGGCGACGCCCAGCTCGCGCTGCAGGTCGAGCATCAGGTTCACGATCTGCGCCTGAATGGACACGTCGAGCGCCGACACCGATTCGTCCGCCACCACGACCCCGGGATTGAGCGCGAGCGCACGGGCGATGGCGATGCGTTGGCGCTGACCGCCCGAGAACTCGTGCGGATAGCGCTGCGCGAACTCGGGCGGCAGGCCGACCCTTTGCAGCAGCCAGTCAACGCGCTGCCGGGCTGCAACGCCCTTGGCGATGCCGTGGATGAGCAGCGGCTCCATGATCGAGAAGCCGACCGTCACGCGCGGATCGAGCGAAGCGAACGGGTCCTGGAAGATGAACTGGATATTGCGGCGCAAGGCCTGCAACTCGCGCGCGGGCAGCGCGCGGACGTTCTTTCCGCCAAACTCGATCACGCCACTCTGGCTCTCGACCAGGCGCAGCAGCGAGCGACCGGTGGTCGATTTGCCGCAGCCCGATTCGCCGACCAGCGCCAGCGTTTCGCCGGGGTACAGGTCGAAGCTGATTTTCTCCACCGCATGCACGCGGCGCTTCACGCGGCCGAACACGCCGCTGCGCACGTCGAAGCGCGTGACCAGGTCGCGCACCCGCAGGATGGGGCCGGCGTCTGCGCGCACGGTGCTCTGCGGCGCGGTGTTCGGCACGGCGGCGGCGGCGCCGTCGGCGCGCAGCAGCTCGAACTTCGCCGGCAGGTCGGTGCCCCGCATCGCGCCGAGCCGGGGCACGGCCGATAGCAGCGCGCGCGTGTAAGCGTGCTGCGGCGCGGCGAACACGGTGTGGCAGACGCCCTCCTCCACCTGGTTGCCGCAGTACATCACGAGCACCCGGTCGGCGATCTCGGCGACCACGCCCATGTCGTGCGTGATGAAGAGCACGCCCATGCGCATCTCCTCTTGCAACTCGCGGATGAGTTGCAGGATCTGCGCCTGTATCGTCACGTCCAGCGCCGTGGTGGGCTCGTCGGCAATCAGCAACTGCGGCCTGCAAGACAGCGCCATGGCGATCATCACGCGCTGGCGCATGCCGCCCGAGAGTTGGTGCGCAAAGCGGTCGAGCGTATTGCGCGCGTCGGGAATGCGCACCAGCTCCAGCATGCGCAGCGCCTCGGCGCGCGCGGCCGCGCGGCCCTTGCCCTGGTGGATGCGGATGGCTTCGGCGATCTGCTCGCCCGCGGTAAACACCGGATTCAGCGAGGTCATCGGCTCCTGGAAAATCATCGCAACGTCCGCACCGCGGACGCTGCGCATCGCGGCGTCGCGCGCTTGCGCCAGGTCGAGCACCGCGCCGCTGCGCCGCCGCAGCAGCATGCGCCCGCCCAGGATGCGCCCGCCGCCATGCTCCACCAGCCGCATCAGCGCGAGCGACGTGACCGACTTGCCCGAACCCGACTCGCCGACCACCGCAAGCGTTTCGCCGTGGTCGACGTGGAAGGAAAGGTTCCGGACGGCGTCAACGCTGCGCTCGGACGTCGCGAAGCGAACGCTGAGATTCTCGACGGCGCAAACACGGCCGTCAGCAAGCGTGCTGGCGGGGCAGGACATGGTTGCGGAGCCAGCCTTGGTGGCCGCGCCGGCGGGAGGATGTAGGCATGGGAGGGTGCGGCGGATGTAAATCAATTTGCAGAAGCGGGTCAGGAAAGAAAATTTTCTGTCATTTTCGATCAAGAACGCAAAGATCGGGCCAGGCCCCAGGGTTTGTCCGGACACGCCGGGCGCCCGGGGAGCCCCGGGAGCGTCATGATGAAAATGCCGGCGCCAGACACGCGCGCACCGTAACGGGGCGTGGCGAAATAGTAGGCAGTGGCGGCCATGGTCGGCGCCACCAGCGCGCAAGCAGCTGAAACTTTAGAGACATGAGTTACTTTTTTTAGACAAAATATGTTCCAAAATCCGCGGCGTTTCTTCTTCCTTCAGCGGACGCACAGGGATTGCGGGCGATCAGGGGATGCCATGTGCTTGCGCACATCCGAGTGGATGACGAGTTCGGTGCTTGGCGAACCCATCCCGCGTGCCTGCAAGCCCTTGGCCGGTAGCAGTAACGGATGGCAAATCGAGTTCGGCAAAAGGGGTGTGTGGGAGTTATGGCGAAAGATGATTTCTTGAATCTGGTTTCCCGTCGAGTTGAAAACAGTGCGATGCGCTTCGATTCGGTGCCCGAAGCGCTCGAATGCTGGGCTCGGACTCAGGCCGACTGCGTCGCGCTGCGGTTCCTCGCCGACGGCGAGGGGGACGCCGTATCGCTGACGTACGCTGAGCTATGGCACCGTGTCCAGGGATTGGCCAGGTACTTGGTGGCGAATGGCTATCGGGATCAACGGGTATTGCTGTTGATGCCTTCGTGCCTGGAGTACGTCGTCGCGTTCGTCGCTTGTCTGTTGGCCGGCACGGTCGCCGTTCCGCTCTACCCGCCAAGAAACAACTGGCATGACAAACGGCTGGCGGACATCAGCAACGATGCACAAGCCTGCGCGGCACTGACCCTGACGGCATTTGCAGGCCAGTTGATGGAGCGACTGCGCGCCGCAGGGGCCCGCAGCATGGACACCCTCGTCACGGTCGATCGGGGTGCGTTCGAGGGGGATGGGGGCGCGCTTGCGGTGCAACTGCCGCCCATCAATCCCTTCGCCCTCGCCTATCTCCAATACACCTCGGGGTCCACCGGCTCCCCCAAGGGGGTCATGGTGCGCCAATCGGACATCGCCTGGAACGTGCAGAGCAAGGCGATCGACTTGGACGCGCAGGAAGTCGCCGTGTCCTGGCTCCCCCTCTTCCATGACATGGGTTTGGTGCAAGGGATCGCGCTGCCCTTGGTGCGGGGGGTACCGCGGTGTTCATGCCGCCGACTGCCTTCGTGCAGGATCCACTGCGGTGGCTGCGCGCCGTTGATCGGTTCAAGGCGGTGTTCAGTGGAGCACCGAACTTTGGCTACCAGTTGTGCGTTGACGCGGTCCCGGCGGATACCGACTTGGCCTTGGACCTCCGTTCCTGGCGCATGGCACCCAATGCGGCCGAACCGATCTCCTGCGAAACCGTGCAGCAGTTCCATCGAACCTTCGGGCCATACGGGCTGTCACGAGATGCCTTGGTGGGCGCGTTCGGCATGGCGGAGGCCACGCTCCGTGTGACTACCGGCGCGGGGCCGGGAGGCGCGCCGGTCCTGCATCTGGATCGGCACGCCCTGTCCATGAATCAAATCAGGATTCGCACGCCGGAATCAGAGTCCGTCGTGGCGCTGGTCTCCAGCGGTCTGATGAGTACGGATCCCCTGGTTCGCATCGTGGACACCGGCATCGGACGGGCTCTCGAAGACTGCCAGGTCGGAGAGATCTGGGTCAGCGGATCGACCGTGTGCCCGGGGTACTGGCACAACGAGCCGGCCACGGCCGAGTCCTTCGGTCATGTCCTGGCTTCGGACCCCGGTGAATCCTTCTTGCGCACCGGTGATCTGGGTTTCACACACCAAGGGCACCTGTACGTCACGGGGCGCCTGAAGGATCTGATCATCGTTCGAGGAGCGAATCACTATCCGCAGGACATCGAGCGCGACGTCGAGAAGGCACATCCGTCATTCCGTACCGGCAGATTCAGCGCAGCGTTCACGCTGGATGACCGGGGATCGACGGCCCTCGTCGTCGTCCAGGAGGTCCGGCGCACGCAGCGCAGGAAGGTCGATGTCGACGAGATCGGACCGATGGTGGCCAGGCTGATCGCGAGTCAGCATGGGATCGAGCTCGACCAACTCGTGCTGGTCGATCCGGGCGGTGTGCCGAATACGTCCAGCGGCAAGGTCCAGCGCAAGGTGTGCCGCGCCCTGTTGCTCGAAGGTCGGCTGCCTCAGATTGCCGTGTGGACCCGCGCGCGGTCCCGGCCGACCACTCGCCCGGAGCCTGCCGAGTCGATCGCGGCGTTCGGGGGGATCGGGGGGATCGGGGGGATCGAAAACTGGTTGATCGGCGAGGTCGCGGCACTCACCGGTCTTCCCGCGAGCCACATCGACGTCGCGATGAGCTTCCATGCCCTGGGACTGGATTCGGTCAAACTGGTCCAGCTGTCAGCGCGCGTGGGGCCCGCGCTCGGCGTCCGCCTGCCGCCCTCGGTGCTCTTCGACCACCCGAGCATCACCGCCTTGGCGAATCATTTGAGCGGTGTAGCGCGGCTGTCGGAGTCGGTCTCCGATGTGTCGCGGGCAGATCCCGTGGCCATCATCGGGCTGGCCTGTCGGGTACCCGGTGCGCGGGACGTGCACGAGTTTTGGCAGCTGGTCTCCAGCGGACGGACGGCGGTGGGGGCCGTGTCGAACGCACGGCGCCACCTGACGCGGTTCGCAGCGGTTGCCGGATCGCCGCAGGCCTATCTCGGTGAGCTATCCGGTGTCGATGTCTTCGACGCCCGTTTGTTCGGGCTGGCTGCGCGCGAGGTGTCGAGCATGGACCCGCAGCAGCGGTTGGCGCTGGAAGTCGCTTGGCACGCCCTGGAAAATGCCGGCGTCGCTGCGGATCGCTTGGCCGGCAGTGCCACCGGGGTCTACGTCGGGATCAGTTCGAATGACTATTTCCGGCTGCAGCAGTCCACGGGCCATGACGAATATGCCGCAACGGGGAGCGCGCTGAGCATCGCTGCGAACCGCATTTCCTATTGCCTTGGCTTGCAGGGACCGAGCATGGCCATCGACACGGCCTGTTCCTCCTCACTCGTTGCGGTGCATCAGGCCTGTCAGGCATTGGCCTCGGACGACTGCTCGTTGGCCATCGCCGGGGGGGTCAATCTGGTGCTCTCGGCCGACCATGGGGACATCCTTGCGCAAGCGCGCATGCTGTCGGCTGACGGGCACTGCCATACTTTCGACCAGTCGGCGAATGGCTACATCCGGGGAGAGGGCTGTGGCTTCGTCGTACTCAAGCGGCTACACGCTGCACAGCGTGACGGCGATCGTGTGCTTGCCGTCATCCGTGGCAGTGCCGTCAACCAGGACGGTCGCAGCAACGGGCTGACGGCGCCGAACGGCACAGCGCAGCGACAGCTCATCCGGACTGCCCTGAAGCGGGCGGGGATCGGCCCGGGTTCCATCGGGCTGGTCGAGACCCATGGCACCGGGACACCGCTCGGGGATCCGATCGAGGTGGCGGCCTTGCGGGAGGTCCTCGACGACGCGCCGAACGAGCGGCCGTGCTTTCTCGGGGCGGTGAAGACGAACATCGGCCATCTGGAATCCGCCGCTGGAATCATCGGCCTCATCAAGGCGACGATGGCGCTCACCCATCGCGTCATTCCACCGAACCATGGGTTCAGTCGGCTCAATCCGCACATTGACTTGGAAGGTAGCCGTCTGAGCATCCCCACGCGCGCGCAGGATTGGACGGTTCCTGAGCACGAGCGGCGTTGCGCCGGCGTGAGTGCATTTGGTTTCGGTGGAACGAATGCCCATGTGATCCTCGAGGAGGGGCCCCCGGTGTTGCTGCCCACGGCATCCGGGGAGGCTCCATCCGATGGGGCGTGGACGCTCGGATTGAGCGCCGCCAGCGAGGAGAGCCTCATGCGCCTGGCCACCGAGATGGCCCGCCGCTTGCAGCATCTCGATCCCGGTGGCGCGCGGCGCTTGTGTGTGGCGATGGCCCGGCACCGCGCCCAGTTGCCCGAGCGATTGGCAATCGCGGCGTGTGACGCTGCTGCGCTGACGCAGGCCTTGCAGGACTGGGTCGCGGGCAGACCTGCCCGGCATGCGCGCATTCTCAGGGGGCGCGCCAGCGGTACGCATCGGGGTATCGTTTTTCTGTTCACGGGACAGGGCTCACAGTACCCCGGCATGGGCTGCGGGCTGGTCCGCTCCGATCCGCTCTTTCGGGCACACATCGACGCGTGCGATGCCGTACTGCGACCCTTCCTGAACGCGCCATTGCTCGAAATCCTCGAAGACCGCGGTGGGAACTACCTCTCGGACACCCGGTATGCGCAGCCCGCCCTGGTCGCCCTGGAGACGGGTCTGGTGCGCCTGTGGGCCGATCGCGGAATCGTGCCGACCTGGGTCCTGGGCCATAGCGTCGGCGAATTTGCGGCCGCGGTAGCGGCAGGGGTCATGGAGTTGCACGATGCCTTGACGCTCGTGGCGACACGGGGGCGCCTCATGGCTTCGGCTCCGGGCCAGGGGGCGATGCTGTCGGTGGCAGCGTCATCGGAAGCGGTCCTGCGCGTCCTCGGCGCGCAGGGGGGGCGGCTGGACATTGCCAGCTTCAACGCCGTCGAGCAGGTCGTGCTGTCCGGCGAGGAGGAGTCGATCCGGAGCGCGCACGCGTGTCTCCATCAAGGGGGCATCAGCTGTCGCCAGCTCACGGTCAGTCATGCCTTCCATTCGAGGCTCATGGAGCCCATCGTACCGACGTTCCGGACCGCCATGAGCGCGGTGCGGCTGGCACAGCCGCGGT